>JBFHPI010000568.1:0-1530 GCA_041592855.1 Pseudomonas sp. | reverse complement strand
CTCATCCAGGTTGTCTGCGGTGTCGATTTCCAGTTTCAGGCCCAGGTCGTCGGCGAAGCGTTTGACCAGCTCGTATTCGAAGCCGGTTTCGCCGTTGCGATCCTGAAAGTAGGTGGCCGGGCTGTTGCGAGTGACCACGCGCAGCGTGCCCTCCGCCTGAATGCGCTCGAGGGTGCTGGGTTCTTCAGCACAGCCGCCGAGCAGCAGGAGGACTCCGATCGCTGACAGCCAGCTGGCGCAGCGCACGCGGAACACGGATTGGGCAAACATTGGCGCAGTATACGCAAAGCATCGGGTGCGCCATATCTCGACAGCGCACGGCTTCTCTGCTAGCGCAGCGCCTGGTTTGCCTGCGTTGTCACGGGTGCCGTTGGCGGCGCTTTAGGCTAGAATGCACGGCCTCAAAGTACACCCCCTTCCCAGAGGCTGTCCCCCGATGTTGATCCTGCGCGGCGCTCCCGCCCTTTCTGCTTTTCGCCACGGTAAATTGCTTGAGCAACTGACCAGCAAAGTACCTGCCGTTACCGGGCTGTACGCCGAGTTCGCGCATTTTGCCGATATCACGGGGGGCCTGACTGCCGACGAAGAGCAGGTGCTGGCTCGTCTGCTGCAATATGGCCCCAGCGTACCGGTGCAGGAGCCCAGTGGCCGCCTGTTTCTGACTATTCCGCGTTTCGGCACCATCTCGCCCTGGTCGAGCAAGGCCAGCGATATTGCCCGCAACTGCGGCCTGGGCAAGATCCAGCGGATCGAGCGTGGCCTGGCCTATTACGTGACGGGTGAGCTGAGTGCCAGCGATGCCCAGCAGGTAGGCGCATTGCTGCATGACCGCATGACTCAGTTGGTGCTGGACGATTTCGAAGCCGCCAGTGCCCTGTTCAGCCATGCCCAGCCCAAACCGCTGACTGCGGTGGACGTACTGGGTGGTGGACGCGCGGCCCTGGAACAGGCCAACCAGGATCTGGGTCTGGCCCTGGCCGAGGACGAGATTGATTATCTGCTCAAGAGCTTCAATGACCTGGGGCGCAACCCCCACGACATCGAACTGATGATGTTCGCCCAGGCCAACTCCGAGCACTGCCGGCACAAGATCTTCAACGCCAGCTGGGATATTGACGGCGAAAGTCAGGAAAAATCCCTGTTCGGCATGATCAAGAACACCTACGAGATGCACCGCGAAGGCGTGCTTAGTGCCTACAAGGACAACGCCTCGGTGATCGTCGGACACAGCGCCGGGCGTTTCTTCCCCGATCCCGAGACTCGCCAGTACGGCGCAACCCAGGAGCCGGTGCATATCCTGATGAAGGTGGAAACCCACAACCACCCGACTGCCATCGCCCCGTTTCCCGGCGCCTCCACCGGCTCCGGTGGCGAGATCCGCGACGAAGGTGCCACCGGCCGCGGTGCCAAGCCAAAGGCCGGCCTGACCGGCTTTACCGTGTCCAACCTGCAGATTCCAGGTTTCGAGCAGCCCTGGGAAGTGCCCTATGGCAAGCCCGAGCGCATCGTCACCGCGCTGGACATCATGAT
>JBFHPI010000567.1:0-1542 GCA_041592855.1 Pseudomonas sp. | reverse complement strand
GGTCCAGCGTGTATTGGCGGGCACGCAGCCAGCAGTCTTCGGCCGCACCCAGCGCACCCCACGCAATGCCGTAACGTGCCGAGTTCAGGCAGGTGAACGGACCCTTCAGGCCGCGCACCTCGGGGAAGGCGTTCTCTTCCGGGCAGAACACGTTGTCCATAACGATTTCGCCGGTGATGGAAGCGCGCAGGCCGACTTTGCCATGGATCGCCGGTGCGGACAGGCCTTCCCAGCCTTTTTCCAGGACGAAGCCGCGGATCTCGCCGGCATCATCCTTGGCCCAGACCACGAAGACATCGGCGATCGGGCTGTTGGTGATCCACATCTTGGCGCCGGTCAGGCGGTAGCCGCCGTCAACCTTCTTGGCCCGGGTGATCATGCTGCCCGGGTCGGAGCCGTGGTTCGGCTCGGTCAGGCCGAAGCAGCCGATATATTCGCCGCTGGCCAGTTTTGGCAGGTACTTCTGCTTGGTGGCTTCGTTGCCGAATTCGAAGATCGGCACCATCACCAGGGAGGACTGCACGCTCATCATCGAGCGGTAGCCGGAGTCGACGCGCTCCACTTCGCGGGCGATCAGGCCGTAGCACACATTGTTCAGGCCGCTGCCACCGTAGGCTTCGGGGATGGTGGCGCCGAGCAGGCCGGTGTCGCCCATCTCGCGGAAGATCGCCGGGTCGGTCTGTTCATGGCGGAAGGCTTCCAGCACCCGCGGGGCCAGCTTGTCGGCGGCGAACTGGGCGGCGCTGTCGCGTACCATGCGCTCTTCTTCGGTCAGTTGCTGGTCGAGCAGCAGCGGGTCGATCCAGTTGAAGCTTGCCTTGGCCATGGTGAAAACCTCGAATGCAGTCAGTTGGGGGCGGTGCTGGCCGAGAAGGGGCCGGGTGCACGGTGCAGTGGGTTGAGCCTAGGCCCTGGATGGCGCCCAGGCAAACGAGGATTTTGCATGCTATTGTGCGTTTTATTCACTCCGAAACAGGCCATGTGGCGCATATCGGCGCTATATAGTGAGGCACCCGCATAGATGCGCCGCAAGATCCCCAGTACCGCCGCCCTGCTCGCCTTCGAGTCGGCGGCGCGGCACCAGAGCTTTACCAAGGCCGCCGAGGAGCTGAGCCTGACCCAGAGCGCCATCTGTCGGCAGGTGGCGGGTCTGGAGGCCTTTCTCAATGTCGAGCTGTTCCGCCGCTCGCGACGTGGGGTCAAGCTGACCGAGGCGGGGCTGTCTTATGCCCGCCGGGTGGCGGCACAGCTGGATGCGGTGGAGCGCGACACCCTGGCGGTGATGGATCAGCAGGGCATGCAGAGCCTGGAGCTGGCGGTGGTGCCGACTTTCGGCACCCAGTGGCTGCTGCCAAGGTTGAAGGATTTCCAGCGCCTGCACCCGGAGGTCACGGTCAACCTGACCAACCGCACCCGGCCTTTTCTGTTTGCCGATACCGAGTTCGATGCCGCCATCTATTTCGGCGATGCCGACTGGTCCGGTACCGAGGCGCACTACCTGATGCCCGAGGACCTGCAGCCAGTCTGCAGCCCCGCCCTGCT
>JBFHPI010000566.1:0-1542 GCA_041592855.1 Pseudomonas sp. | reverse complement strand
GAGCAGAAAGCCCAGGGTTACGCCGATCATCGCCAGGGGCACGGTCAGCCAGATCACGGTGGCGCGCTTGAACGAGTCGAACAGCAGGATGGTGATCATAAACATCACCAGATAACCCAACGGCAGGCTGCCAAACACTGCGCCCTGGGCATCGCGGGAGCTTTCATACTCGCCGCCCCATTCCAGGCTGTAGCCCTCGGGCAGGGGGATGGCTTCGACTTCGGGTTTGATGCGCTGGAACAGCTGGGCTGCGGTCTCTCCGCTGAGCAGGGCCGGGTCGGCCTGTACGGTGAGGGTGCGTTTGCGGTTCAGGCGCATGATCAGTGGGTCTTCCCACTCGGTGCTAAAGCCCAGCAGAACCTGCTCGATGGGCAGGTAGCTGCCCCGGGCGTTGCTCCAGATCTGCAGGTCGCTGAGGCTGTCGGCATTCAGTCGCTCGTTGTCCGGGGTGCGCGCGACAATCGGCAGCAGGCGGGTGCCGTCGCGATAGAGGCCAACGTTCATGCCGGAGAAGCTCATGCGCAGCAAGTCATCCAGCTCGCTTTTGTCCACCCCCAGCTCGCGGGCCCGGGCCTCGGCGAACTGCGGACGGATCAGCTTGGTGCGCTCATGCCAGTCGTGCATCACCGCGGTGGCCACCGGATCCTGGTGCATCCGCCGAATGGCTTCGCTGCCCAGTTGGCGCAGCACTTCGGGGTCGGCACCAATAAAGCGTGCCTCGATCTTGCTGTCATTGCCGGGGCCGAGCATCAGTTGCTTGAACTTGGGTTTGACCTGTGGATACTGCTCGGCCACATGCCGTTCCAGCTGGTTGATCAGCGGTTCGATGCGTTCCAGCGTGTCGGTGCGCACCAGCAACTGGGCATAGTTGGGGTACTGCTTCTGCGGCGAGTAGGTGAGGATAAAGCGCAGCGCGCCCTGGCCGATGCTGCTGCTGACCGTGGTCACCCCTTCCTGAGCCAGTACATGCTGATCCAGTTCGGCCACCAGTTGCTCGGTGTAGCGGATATCGGTGCCCTGGGGCAGCCACAGGTCGATAAAGAACATCGGCGTGTTGGACGGCGGGAAGAAACTCTGGCGCACCTTGCCGAAGCCGGCGATGGCCACCACCAGCAGCACCGCCAGCAGCCCCAGGGTCAGGACGCGGCGCTTGAGGGCGAAGTCGAGCAGGGCGCGGTAGGCGCTGAAGATCACCCCGCCATAGGGGTCGCCCTGATCCTGGCTGGTCAGGGTCTGGTTATCGCGGAAGAACAGGCTGGCGAAGAAGGGCGTGAGGCTGATGGCGGTGACCCAGCTCAGCAGCAGGGAAATCAGCAGCACCTGGAACAGCGACAGGCAGAACTCGCCGGTGGAATCATCGGACAGGCCGATGGGGGCGAAGGCGATGATGGCGATCAGGGTGGCACCGAGCAGCGGCAGGTTGGTCTGCTTGACGATGGCCCGCGCCGCTTCCAGGGTGCTCTGACCGCGCTGACGGCCGACCAGAATGCCTTCGACTATGACAATGGCATTGTCCACCAGCATGCCCAGGGCGATCACCAG
>JBFHPI010000565.1:0-1542 GCA_041592855.1 Pseudomonas sp. | reverse complement strand
TGCTCGGCGAAGTCGCGCAGGGACTGGATACCGCTGGCCTCGGCCTCGTGCACCCATTGCTTGATGGCATCGAGCATTTCGTGGCCGTTGGCACTGGTCTTGACCCAGATCTGCTGCAGGGCCAGGCGTTTTACGTAGATCAGCTTGAGCGCCTGGCTCTGTTCCAGCACGTTCTGGATGCGCTGCTGATGCCCCTCGTCCAGCAGGCTTGGCTCACGGGCCAGCAGACGCTTGGCGCGATGGAAATGATGGCGCACCGAAGCATCGGCCTTGAGCAGCTCCTGCTTGACCAGCGGCGCGATCACCAGCTTGCGGTATTGGGCCATGATCTGGAAGCGGTTGTTGAGGATGGCCATGGCGGTGTCCATGTCCAGGCTGCGCTTGCCCTCGACCCGATGGGCGATGGGGGCCACGCGCTGCACCTGGGCCAGACCGAAGAAGCTGAACAGCTTGATCCAGGCCCAGCCCATGTCGAATTCCCACGCCTTCACCGACAGTTTGGCGCTGTTGGGGTAGGTGTGATGGTTGTTGTGCAGCTCCTCGCCGCCAATCAGGATGCCCCAGGGCAGCAGGTTGGTGGCGGCGTCGCGGCACTCGAAGTTGCGGTAGCCGACAGCATGGCCGAGACCGTTGATCACACCGGCGGCCCACACCGGAATCCACATCATCTGGATGGCCCAGACGGTCATGCCAAGCACACCGAACAGAGCCAGATCGATGATCGCCATCAGGGTCACGCCACCAATCGGGTAGCGGCTGTAGACATTGCGCTCGATCCAGTCATCCGGGCAGTTCTTGCCATAGATGCGCAGGGTCTCCTGATTCTTCGCCTCCTCCTGATAGAGCTCGGCGCCCTTGCGCAGTACCGTGCCCAGGCCCTTGATCACCGGGCTGTGGGGGTCGTCGACAGTCTCGCATTTGGCATGATGCTTGCGGTGGATGGCGGTCCACTCGCGGGTGTTCTGGCCGGTGGTCAGCCACAGCCAGAAACGGAAGAAGTGCTTGAGCGCCGGGTGCAGCTCCAGGGCGCGATGGGCCGAGTAGCGGTGCAGATAGACCGTGACGCTGACGATGGTGACGTGCGTCATCAGCAGGGTGACCAGGATCAGTTGCCAGACCCCGAGGTCGAGTAAGCCGTTGTACCACATGGTGTCGAGTGCCTCGTGCAGAAGAAGATGCGGCTGCTCAAATAGCATGCATCACGATTCATTATCCCTGACTCAGGTCAGAAAACCAGTTGGTCTTTTGCATAAGAATGCCGCCCCCGTCGCAGCATCTATACTAACCCCCGATATTTAACAGGACGCGCCAACAGCCCATGACCCTCTCGCAAAGCGCCTGGCGCCTGACCCTGATTTACCTGCTGGCCGCCGGAGGCTGGGTGCTGTTCAGCGATACCATGCTGTCTTCCCTCGGGCTCAGCATGCAGCAGCTGGAGCGCCTGCAGCTGTTCAAGGGGCTGGGTTTCGTGCTGCTGACCGGCATGCTGCTGTACGGCATTCTGCACACCTACCAGTATCAGCAGCGCCTGGCCAATCGGGC
>JBFHPI010000564.1:0-1546 GCA_041592855.1 Pseudomonas sp. | reverse complement strand
GATGGAAAGCGCTATTCTCAAGCCTGACTAGATCCGTGATCACAAAAATGAGTGATAAAGCCGTTCCTCATCAACCGCACGCTTTCAGCCTTTGGCGTGAGGCTCAGGACACTCGCCTGCGCACACGCCTGGGCGGCGTGTTCTACTTGCTGGCCTGGCTGCTGATCTGGGGGTTTGCCCAGTCACCGCGCGAGCAAATACTGCTGGGCCTGAGCGGCACCCTGCTGTTTACCGGTCTATGGGGGCTGCGCCTGGCCCACCGCCTGCCCGACGTCCAGAGCAGCCAGGCCTTGCAGCAGTGGCTCAACCGCCACTGGCTGCTGATTCTGAGCACTGCCCTGGCCTGGGGCCTGACCCATGCCCTCACGCTGAGCCTGGCGCAGTTCAGCGACTCGGCGGATGTCGCCATCCTCGGCACCATTGCCTTCAGCACGGCCATGGCCTACAACTTCCCGATGCGCAAGGGCCGCGCCATGCTGGCCCTGACCCTGCTTTACGTGCCGGGCCTGATAACCCTGGTGCTGCTCCCTGCGGCGCAACAGGCCACTCTGGTCACCCTGCTGTTCTACTTCGCGTACCTGCTGCTGGTGCTCACTCGCAGCCACCGCGAATACCACGCCACCCTGGCCCTGGAACTGCAGTTACTGGAGCAACAGGAGCGCCTGGAACAGATCAGCCGCACCGACAGCCTGACCCAGCTGGGCAACCGCTACCTGTTCAACAACCTGTTCCCGGCCATGGTTGCCCACGCCCAGCGCAGCCGGGAACCGCTCTCGTTGGTGCTGCTGGATATCGACTACTTTAAGCGCATCAACGACGAGTATGGCCATATCAGTGGCGATATCTGCCTGGGCGACTTCGCCGAGCGTATGCGCCGCACCTTCCGCCGTGACAGCGATGCCCTGCTGCGCCTGGGTGGTGAGGAATTCGGCCTGCTGCTGCCCAACACCAGCCTGGAACAAGCCAACGCCATGGCCGAAGACTTCCGCCGGCAACTGGCCCGCGAAGGCTTTCAGCTGGAAGGTCATCTACTACCCCTGACCGCCAGCCTCGGAGTGGGCTGCTTCGACCCCGAGCGCGACCAGAGTGCCGAAGGCTTCTTCCGCCGCGTGGACAATGCCCTCTATGCCGCCAAGGCTGCTGGCCGCAACCAGGTGGTAACGGCCTAACAGGCCATTGAAAAACCACCTAGGTTTTTCAATGGCCTGCCAGCACTCAGCCTTAAAGCTTAAAGCTGCCCATTTGCCTGGCCAGATCATCGGCCAGGCTGCGCAGGGTCTGACAATCCTCCTTGCAGACCTGCACCTCGCCCGCGGTGGCATGGGCCAGGTCGGCAATCCCCTGAACATTACGATTGATCTCCTCAGTCACCGAGCTCTGCTCCTCCGTGGCCGTGGCCACCTGGGTGTTCATGTCGCTGATACGTTCCACCTGCTCGGTGATGGCACTGAGAGACTGGCCAGTGCGCTGGCTGGCCTCCACCCCGGTCCCGGTGGCCGACTGCCCGGCATGCATGGAGCTGACCGCATTCTCTGCGCCCTGCTTG
>JBFHPI010000563.1:0-1554 GCA_041592855.1 Pseudomonas sp. | reverse complement strand
CGACTCCAGGGTCCAGGCTGCCGGCACGAAGAAGGTCTTGCTGATCGAGGAGTAGAGCAACACGCCGAGGATGGCGAAGATCAGGTACATGGCGAAGCGTCCAACCACCCGGTTGAAGGCCTCCACTGCACGAACAAATCCCCTGATGGCCTTGGGCATAGCGCACCTGCCGAATAATTGTTATTCCGAGAGCCTAGACCAAAATCGGATAATTCCAATCGGCCGCACCGGCCACAGCAGAAATCGCGCCAACCCTCTAGCCGCGTATACAGGCCTTTTAAAACAAGGGGTTGAAGATAACCGTCAGGCGCCATAGCTGGCTGACTGGTCGATCAGAAAGCACGCCAGCACCGCTGCGGTGCGCGTGGCCCTGGGACAGGACGTAGCCGGATGCGCTCCGGGCAGAGGCATCCCGGACTGCACTGGTGCGGGTCCGGGCGACCCTGAACACAATGCCGCTCACCGGGTCAGGTGAACGGCATCGGCAGCCGGGTTACTCAAGAAGGAGCAACAGCTAGGAAGCTATCAGAGCGCAAACTTCTGCAGATTGGCCATCATCTCTTTCAGTGCTTCAAGATTGTCCGCCGGGTGGGCGGCGCCCTCGAAGTCGCAGATCTGCGCGAAGTGGGCCGCCACGTCTTCCGGGCTGAAGCCGGCACGGGGATCGAAGCCCACCCCCAGGCTGCGTTCCCAGCGCACCTTGCCCATCCAGCCACCACCCACTTCGAACAGGCCGGAGGTGTCCTCACAGCTGTTGCTGGCCAGATAGACCACCAGCGGGCTGACCAGCTCGGGCTTGAGCTGCTCGAACACCTGGGGCGGGATCAGGCCTTCGGTCATGCGCGTACCGCCGGTGGGGGCGATGGCGTTGACCAGGATATTGTTCTTGCGCCCTTCAATAGCCAATGTACGGGTCAGGCCGTAAAGGCCGAGCTTGGCCATGCCGTAGTTGCTCTGACCAAAGTTGCCGTAGATGCCCGAAGTGGAGGCGGTGAAGATCACCCGTCCGTAGTTCTGTTCGCGCATATGCGGCCAGGCGGCGCGGGTCACCTTGTAGGCGCCTTCGACGTGCACCTTGTAGACCAGGTCCCAGTCGGCGTCTTCCATCTTGTGGAAGGTCTTGTCACGCAGGATGCCGGCGTTGTTGACCACCACATCGATACGACCGAAGTGGTCCAGGGCGCACTGCACGATCTTCTCGCCGTCGGTCACCGAATCATGGTTGGCCACCGCAGTACCGCCCGCCTCACGGATTTCCGCCACCACCTTGTCCGCCGCGGAGGCGTTGGCCCCTTCGCCGTGGGTGCTGCCGCCCAGATCGTTGACCACCACCTTGGCCCCATGCTTGGCGAACAGCAGGGCATGGGCACGGCCCAGGCCGCCGCCGGCCCCGGTGACGATTACAACCTGATCTTGAAAACGGATGGCGTCGCTCATGCTGCAGCTCCTCGGCAGATTAACAATGCCCCGAGTCTCCGCCAGCAGCGCGCCCGCCACAACGAACCGGGGCCGCGCTGAATGGTGGGCGATAACGCAGCGGGATAGTCAGGCTGG
>JBFHPI010000562.1:0-1555 GCA_041592855.1 Pseudomonas sp. | reverse complement strand
CAGGCTGCGTTCATGGCCATCGGGCTGCTCGCTGAGGTGATCGGTAATGGCGGTGACGGCTTTCTGCAGTGCGGCGACAAACAGATCCGGCACGCTGGGGTAGATCTGGTAGTCCTGCTCCTGCACTCGATTAAGCTGCTCCCAGTGCCGGCCAACCCGCTGTAGGGCGCTGCGAATGCTACCCGGCGCCGTGTTGCACAGGGCATGAAACAGCCCCTGATCTAGCTCGGCGGTGTACATGCTGCGCGCGCGGTCGACCAGGTTGTGCGCCTCATCCACCAGCACGGCAATGCGCCATTCGTTGAGCAGGGTCAGGCCGTAGAGCAGGGCGTTCATGTCGAAGTAGTAGTTGTAGTCACCCACCACCACATCGGCCCAGCGGCACAGTTCCTGGCTCAGGTAGTAGGGACAGACTTGATGTTCCAGGGCAATGCGCCGCACCTGTGCCTGTGGCAGCCAGGCCTGTTCCAGCGCCGCCAGACGGGCAGCCGGCAGACGGTCATAAAAGCCCTTGGCCAGCGGGCAGGACTGACCGTGGCAGCTTTTATCCGGGTGCTCGCAGGCTTTGTCGCGGGCCACATGCTCCAGTACCCGCAGTGGAATCTGTTGATCGGCTTCACGCAGGCTGTGCAGGGCATCCAAGGCCAAACGCCGCCCTGGTGTTTTCGCGGTGAGAAAGAACAGGCGATCCAGTTGCTGCCCGGGCATGGCTTTAAGCTGGGGGAACAGGGTACCCAGGGTTTTGCCAATGCCGGTGGTGGCCTGGGCCATCAGCGTATGACCATCGCGAGCGCTGCGATAGACCGCCTCGGCTAGTTGGCGTTGGCCATGGCGAAAGGTTGGGTAGGGGAAGCGGATATCTTGCAGATGGGCGTCGCGTTTTATGCGGTGGGCTTCTTCCTGTTCGGCCCAGCGCAGAAAGCGTTGGCACTGTTGATTGAAGAAGTCCTCCAGCTCTGCCGCTGTGAAGTGGTCACTGAAGGCGTGCTCGGCGTGGCTCATCACGTCGAAATACACCACGGCCAGCTCCAACTCTTCCAGCTCAAGCTGCTGGCAGAGCAACCAACCATAGACCTTGACCTGCGCCCAGTGCAGCAACCGGTGATTGGCCGGGATGCGGCTGATATCGCCGCGGTGGGTTTTGATCTCCTCCAGGCGGCGCTCTTGCGGGTCGTAGCCGTCGGCCCGGCCGCTGACCAGCAGGCCGGGGTAGCTTCCGCTCAGGGGCAACTCGGCGATATAGCCATCACCCCGTCGACCGACCACGGTCTGATGCCCGGCCATGCCTTCTTGCGCGGTGGGCGAGGGGGTGAAGCGCAGATCCAGGTCACCCTCCTTGGCGGTGAACTCGCACAGTGCCCGCACCGCAACGCGGTAACTCATGCCTCGTCCCAGCGCACGTAGCACACGTCAACGGCAATACCGTGCTCAGCCGCGAAACTGAGCCAGCGTTTCTGGTTGTCCTGCAGGCGGTCGCCGGGGCCTTTGACCTCGATCATCCGGTAGCGCCGCTCTTGCGGATAAAACTGGATCAGATCGGGCATGCCGGCGCGGT
>JBFHPI010000561.1:0-1574 GCA_041592855.1 Pseudomonas sp. | reverse complement strand
AGCAGGCGGGTGTTGCGCCGCCACAGCGGGCCGATGCCCTGACGCTCGTGACCGGCCTGGACCAGTTCGATAAACAGCTCGGCGCCCTGTTGGGCGGTGTTTTCCGGGTGCGCCTCGAAGCGAATGTTCAGCAGTTGCTGCAGGCGCGTCAGGGTTTGCTCCAGGCGCTCCAGCAGATGGGTCAGGGCAATGCTGCTGCCGCGGCTGACCATGCGCTTGCGCAGGCGCACGATCTGCTCGCTGCACTGGGTCAGCAGCACCTCGACGTGGGCCAGGTCGAAGGTGGGCGGGGCCGACTCATGCAGGGCCTGCATCTGCAGGGTCACGCACTGGGCGATTTCCCGCTGCAGGCCCACAAAGGCCGAGTCACGCTCCACCAGCGCGGGCTCCAGGCGCATCAGGTCGCGGTCCAGTTCCTCGGCAGCGATCCAGATGGAGAGCATTTCCAGGGCGTAGAGGCTTTCCAGGCGCACATGGCGGCGCAGGCTGGCGGCCTGCTCAACGCTCAATACTGCGGTGAAGGCCTGAAACAGCGTGGCCCAGCGTTCGGCGCCCAGGGCCCGCAGCCAGGCCAGATCGGTACCTTTGGGCAGCAGCACGCGCACCACGTCGCGGGCGTCCTGCAGATCCAGGGGCGCCGGGTTGAGGCGTTCGTAGCAGCGGTCGATAAATTCCCGGGCAAAGCCGCGGCGTGAGAACAGCCCCTGCTCGACCAGGGCCGGATACAGGTGCAGCTTGCACAGCCAAGCCTGCAGGCGCGCGGCGAAGGGAGCGATCAGCTCGACGTGCTCTGGCAGGGTGGCGATCAGGCTGTCCATGCGCTGGACGCTGTCGAGGCTGGTCTGGCTTGGGCGCAGCCAGGCCAGCAGTTGTTGCAGCTGCGGCAGGCAGTCTGCGCTATCGGCCTGGGCCAGGGAGTGCAGCAGGGCCAGGCTCAGGCTGTTTTCAGCGCTGGCATCGGGAGTGTGCAATTCGGTCACGGCATGCTCTGGGCTGGGGCAGACGCCAGATGCTAGCAGGCCTGAGGCCGCCGGCCTATGGCCACCCCGGTTGAGACGGGGTGGCGCCAGCCCATCAGTGCAAACGATGACGGTCGTGCAAAAAGCTCAGCACCGCTCGGCGGCAGCGGTTGTACTCCGGGTCATCGGCCAGGGCAATACGGTCACGCGGGCGTGGCAGCTCGACCTTGAGGACCTCGCCGATGGTAGCCGAGGGGCCGTTGGTCATCATCACGATGCGATCGGACAGCAGCACCGCCTCGTCGACATCGTGGGTGATCATCAGCATGGTGTTGCCCAGGTCGGCCTGAATGCGCATCACCTCGTCCTGCAGGTGGGCGCGGGTGAGGGCATCGAGGGCACCGAAGGGCTCGTCGAGCAGCAGCACCTTGGGTTTCATGGCCAGGGCGCGGGCAATGCCGACGCGCTGCTTCATGCCGCCGGAGATCTGCGACGGCAGCCGGTCGAGCGCATGCGTCATGTGCACCATCTCGAGGTTGTGCAGGATCCACTCGCGTTGCTCGGCGGCGTCCTTCTGGCCGCGGAAGATCTTTGCCACCGCGATCTCGACGTTCT
>JBFHPI010000560.1:0-1585 GCA_041592855.1 Pseudomonas sp. | reverse complement strand
TGCAACAACTATGGGGGCCGAAATCTTGAAGCTGCGGTGAAGAGCGGCCGAACCAGGCGGATACAGAAATTGGCAGACGGCTGCAGTGCATCTGCCACTGCAGCTTACTGCTGCAAATAGCGACGCATTACCCGCTGATACGTGCCATCGTCCCGCAGCACCTGCATCTCCTTGGCGTAGGCCTGCACAAACTCGGGATCAATGCTGCGTTTGCTGAACGCAACTTCTGCAGCAGCACTGGACACCACCACCGCCGAGGGTTTTATCAGATGCTCCAGCCCCAACTGGCGGATTTCATGAACGCCGGTGTACTCATCCGCAATAAGGCCATCAATACGCCCCTTGCCGATCATTTGCCACAGACTGGACCGGTTCGACAGCAAGACCACTCGACCGGCAAATTGTGAATCGGCCATCAATTGCTGATACGACTCACCATAGGCCGCATCGATCTGCGCGCCCAGGCGGAACTCGGTGTGCCGCAACTCCAGCAGATCGTTCACCGGCCACCGCTCCAGCGCCTGCTGGTGCATAAACAGAATATTGCGCGAGGGCGGCAGAAAGACACCGGAGAAATGCGCGTAGACTTCCCGCTCTGGCCGGCGAAATGCCCCAGACAGGATATCCAACCTGCCCATCTCCAGCTCCTTGAGCGCCCGGGCCCAGGGCAGTTTGTGCAAGCGCGCCTGACAGCCCAAACGCTCCAGCACCGCAAGATTGATATCGATATCAATACCGACCACAGAGCCGTCTTCAGCTTGCATGCTGAACGGCGGATCATCGTCCCAACGCAGGGTTTTCTCGCACCTGGCATGCCCCAGAACAGGCCAAACCATGACTAGCAAGGCGACCACTCTCAGCCGATAACTGCGAGATCTCAGGAGACAACAAGTGGCGCCGCTCAAAGTCATGCCTCAGTGGCTGTAGAAGCGAGATGGCCGCGCCCAGGTATTCAGAGCGGTGAGCCTGACCCGAGTCTAGCAGCCTTTTTGGCGGCTTCGACAAGCCCTGCCCTTGCTCTGCGCCAGCCTAGCTCGAGAACTGTTTAAGCCGCTCCAGCCATGCGGGGTCAAAACATTCCTGCTGCACGTCCAGCCCAGCCTGTTCCATGGCCTCACGGTGCTGATCGATCTCGCGCAGCATCTGGCTGAGGTCGCTGCTATTGCCATCCAGTAGCTGCATCTGGGTGACTCCGAGATGGTAGAAGCGCAGCAACTGCATGGCCTGGGGATCGCCTGCCGCCACCGCAACCTTGAGCCGATGCATCTGGTTGGTGATGCGCAACAAACAGCGTTTGAGCCGCCAACCATAGACCGCCGGCACCATCCAGGGCTGCGACCAGAGCTTAAGGCGCACCAAGGCGATGGTCAGAGCCAGGCCCAGCAGCACCCCTGCCAGGTTCCAGCGAAAGTTGTCACCGCCCGGTTCACCAAACAGTTGCACGGCCAGGGTCGACAGCAACATGGCCAACCCTGCGAACAACGCAATCAGCCCCATGGCAATACGCCGGGTCTGCTGACGGTAGGTTTCCGGGTGCATAGGCTGCAGAGTGAACATGACAATTAGCTCCGATGGATGCAGTCAG
>JBFHPI010000559.1:0-1586 GCA_041592855.1 Pseudomonas sp. | reverse complement strand
TCCATGGCCATGAGCGGGCAGAACGCCCAGCGTCAACTCAATCAGGAATCCGAGGAGTCCAACTGATGCGCACCTCCATCCTCGGCGCCCGCGTAATCGATCCCCACAGCGGCCTGGACCAGCCCGCCGACCTGCACCTGGAAGGCGGCAAGCTGGTCGCCATCGGCCAGGCCCCGGTGGGCTTCGTCGCGGAGAAAATCATCAATGCCCAGGGCCTGATCGCCGCGCCCGGCCTGGTCGACCTTTCCGTCGCCCTGCGCGAGCCGGGCTACAGCCGCAAGGGCAATATCGCCAGCGAGACCCTGGCCGCAGCAGCCGGCGGCGTCACCAGCCTGTGCTGCCCGCCGTTTACCAAGCCGGTGCTGGATACCCCGGCAGTGGCCGAGCTGATCCTCGACCGCGCTCGCGAGGCCGGGCACGCCAAGGTCTTCCCCATCGGCGCCCTGAGCAAGGGTTTGGCCGGCGAGCAGCTGGCCGAACTGGTGTCCCTGCGCGATGCCGGCTGCGTCGCTTTTGGCAACGGCCTGGACAGCTTTCGCAGCAGCCGCACCCTGCGCCGCGCCCTGGAATACGCCGCCACCTTCGACCTGACGGTGATCTTCCACTCCCAGGACCATGACCTGGCCGAAGGCGGCCTGGCCCACGAAGGCCCCACCGCCAGTTTCCTCGGCCTGGCCGGCATTCCGGAAACCGCCGAGACCGTGGCCCTGGCCCGCGACCTGCTGCTGGTGGAACAGAGCGGCGTACGCGCCCACTTCAGCCAGCTGACCAGCGCCCGTGGCGCCCAGCTGATCGCCGACGCCCAGGCCCGCGGCCTGCCGGTCACCGCCGATGTGGCCCTGTATCAGCTGATCCTTACCGACGAGGCGCTGATCGACTTCTCCAGCCTCTACCATGTGCAGCCGCCGCTGCGCTCGCAAGCCGACCGTGACGGCCTGCGCGAGGCGGTCAAGGCAGGCGTGATCGGCGCCATCGCCAGCCACCACCAGCCCCACGAACGCGACGCCAAGCTGGCGCCCTTCGCCGCCACCGAGCCGGGCATCAGCAGCGTACAGCTGCTGCTGCCCCTGGCCATGAGCCTGGTGCAGGACGGCCTGCTGGATCTGCCGACCCTGCTCGCGCGCCTGTCCAGCGGCCCGGCCAATGCCCTGCGCCTGCCGGCCGGGCGTCTGGCCGTGGGCACGGCGGCGGATATCCTGCTGTTCGACCCGAAGGCCTCGACCCTGGCCGGGGAAAGCTGGTATTCAAAGGGCGCCAACTGCCCCTTCCTCGGCCACTGCCTGCCGGGGACGGTGCGCTACACCCTGGTGGATGGGCATATCAGCTATCAGGCCTAATCCCTCCGCATAAAAAGAAACCCGCCGCTGGCGGGTTTCTTTTTTGCGGGCGCCTTATCAGGCGCGACTGGCGTTCTGGATGGAAATCTGCGTGTTCATGGTCCAGAAGTCATACAACACCCCCAAGCCCAGAAAGCCGAAGGTCAGCAGATAGAGAATGCCGCTGATCCACTTGCCCTGGTACATGCGGTGCACGCCGAAAAAGCCGAGGAAGGTCAGCAGAATCCAGGCCACGTTGTAATCGGTATC
>JBFHPI010000558.1:0-1624 GCA_041592855.1 Pseudomonas sp. | reverse complement strand
CAGCCATGTCCCGCGGCGACCGTTATCTGAGCTCGGCGGTGGTGCAACCGGTAATCCAGCAGGCCGTGACCCGCAACAAGCTCGACCAGCAGCTCACCGAGCGCCAGCTGGAGATTCTGCGCCTGATCACCCGCGGCGCCTCCACCCGCTCCATTGCCCAGGGCCTTGACCTCAGCATCAAGACCGTCGAGGCGCACCGGGCACAGATCATGAAACGCCTGGATATTCACGACGTCCCCGGTCTGGTGCTCTATGCGGTGCGCCAGGGCATCGTCGACCCGGATGACTGACCGCTCGAGCCAGTGCCTCAGGCCGGATAGCCAGTGATCCGGCGAATACTCTGGTATAGTGGTTTCAGCTGCTTGTACATGCGCTGATAGACCTGGGTGTAGAGCTGCTGGTAGGTGCGCTGCGCTTCGGGGTTGGGGTTGAATACCCGACCCACCCGGGTCATGGCGGCAATGGCCGCGGGGTAGTCGGGGTACAGGCCCAGGCCCACCGCGCAGTTGATCGCCGCGCCCAGGCCGCTGGTCTCATACAGGTGCGGGCGCTCGGCCGGCAGGCCGAAGATATCGGCGGTCAGCTGCATCGCCGCATCGCTCTGCGAGCCGCCACCGGAGACGCGCAGACGGCTGATGCGGGTGCCCGAACGCTTCTCGATCTTTTCCTTGCCCTGACGCAGGACATAGGCCAGCCCTTCAAGAATCGCCCGATAAATATGGGCACGGGTGTGCACGTCGCCAAAGCCGATAATCGAGCCCTTGGCCTCCAGCCCCGGTTCGCGGATGCCCGGCGACCAGTAGGGCTGCAGCATCAGGCCCATGGAGCCGGCCGGCACGCTGTTGACCAACTCATCGAACAACGCCTCGGGCTCCACGCCCAGCGCCTTGGCCCGCTGCATTTCGCGCAGGCCGAACTCCTGCTTGAACCAACTGACCATCCAGAAGCCGCGGTAGATCATCACTTCGGTGTTGAAGTGATCGGGTATCGCCGCCGGATACGGCGGCATCAGCGCGATGGTTTCCAGGTAATTGCTGCGGGTGGTGTTGATGGTGGCCGTGGTGCCGTAGGACAGACAGGCGGTGCTCGGCTCCACCCCGCCGGCGCCCAACACCTCGCAGGCCTTGTCGGCCCCGGCGGCAATCAGCGGCAGGCCTTCGGGTATGCCGGTGTGGCGGCTGGCGGCGGCGCTGATATGGCCGAGCAGCTCACCGGGTTTGTACAGCTCGGGCAGCTGCTCGCGGCGCACCGGCAGGGCCTGCCATTTCCAGTCGCCCGGCTTGGCCCACTGCAGGCGCTTGTAGTCAAACGGCAGGTAGGCCACGCAGCTGGCCAGGGAATCGACGAACCGGTCGCACAGCCGATGGGTCAGAAAACCCGAAAGCAGCAGCACCTTGTGGGTCTTGGCCCAGATCTCCGGCTGGTTCTGCGCGACCCAGTTGACCTCGGCCTGGGCACGAAAATGATCCACCGTGGCCTGCACACCGGCGAGCTTGAACAGCCAGCCCCAGGGGCCCTTGATCGGCCCGCGCACCTCGGCCTGGCGCTGGTCCAGCCAGAGTATCGCCGGGCGCAGCGGCTGACCGTGCTGATCAACATTGATCAGGCTGCCACGCTGGGTGGT
>JBFHPI010000557.1:0-1629 GCA_041592855.1 Pseudomonas sp. | reverse complement strand
GGCAGGGCTGCTAATATCGCCGCCTTGATTTTTCCGCTTTGCCTGCCTGAGAGCTGCCATGACTACCGTTCGTACCCGTATTGCGCCATCGCCCACCGGTGATCCCCATGTAGGCACCGCCTATATCGCCCTGTTCAATATGTGCTTTGCCCGGCAGCACGGCGGTGAATTTATCCTGCGCATCGAGGACACCGATCAGCTGCGCTCGACCCGTGAGTCCGAGCAGCAGATCTATGACGCCCTGCGCTGGCTGGGCATCGAGTGGAGCGAAGGCCCGGATGTCGGCGGCCCCCATGGCCCGTATCGGCAGAGCGAGCGCGGCCCGATCTACCAGAAGTACAGCGCCGAGCTGGTGGATAAGGGGCATGCCTTCCACTGCTTCTGCAGCGCCGAGCGCCTGGACAAGCTGCGCGCCGAACAGATGGAAGCCAAGCAGACGCCGCGCTATGACGGCCACTGCATGCACCTGTCCACTGAGGAGGTGCAGCAGCGTCTGGCGGCCGGCGAGCCCAATGTGGTGCGCATGAAGGTGCCGAGCGAAGGCGTGTGCGTGGTGCCGGACATGCTGCGTGGCGAGGTGGAGATCCCCTGGGATCGCATGGACATGCAGGTGCTGATGAAGACCGATGGCCTGCCGACCTACTTCCTGGCCAACGTGGTTGACGACCACCTTATGGGCATCACCCACGTGCTGCGCGGCGAGGAATGGCTGCCGTCGGCGCCCAAGCTGATCCTGCTGTACGAGTACTTCGGTTGGGACAAGCCGCAGCTGTGCTATATGCCGCTGTTGCGTAACCCGGACAAGAGCAAGCTGTCCAAACGCAAGAACCCCACCAGTATCACCTTCTACGAGCGCATGGGTTTCCTGCCCCAGGCCATGCTCAACTACCTCGGGCGTATGGGCTGGTCGATGCCGGACGAGCGCGAGAAGTTCAGCCTCGACGAGATGATCGAGCACTTCGATATCAATCGGGTGTCCCTGGGCGGGCCGATCTTCGATCTGGAGAAGCTGTCCTGGCTCAACGGCCAGTGGATGCGCGAGCTGAGCGTCGAGGACTTCGCCGCCGCCGCGCAGAAGTGGGCGTTCAATTCCAACTACCTGATGCAGATCGCCCCCCATGTGCAGGGCCGGGTGGAAACCTTCAGCCAGATCGCGCCCCTGGCCGGTTTCTTCTTCGCCGGCGGGCTGAATCTGGATGCCAAGCTGTTCGAGAGCAAGAAGCTGTCCGCCGATCAGGTGCGCCAGGTGATGCAGCTGATTCTGTGGAAGCTTGAAGCGCTGCGCCAGTGGGAAAAGGACAGGATCACCGGCTGCATCCAGGCCGTGGTCGAGCATCTGGAATTAAAGCTGCGTGACGCCATGCCGCTGATGTTCGCTGCCATCACCGGCCAGGCCAGCTCGGTGTCGGTACTCGATGCCATGGAGATCCTCGGGCCGGACCTGACCCGTTTCCGTCTGCGCCAGGCCATCGAGCTGCTCGGTGGCGTGTCGAAGAAGGAGAACAAGGAGTGGGAAAAGCTGCTGGCGAGCATCGCCTGAGGTAGGGGCGCGGTGCGCACCGGGGTAGCCTCGCTGGCGGTGGTGCACACGGCGCACCCTACGGGACCTCGCGCGACCCTAAGTAATTG
>JBFHPI010000556.1:0-1636 GCA_041592855.1 Pseudomonas sp. | reverse complement strand
TCACCCCCTCACCGGTGCGGGGGTCTGCCTCCCCTTCCTGACGAACCAGGTGGGGAATCAGCGCCTTGATCGCCTGGTAAACCTGGGTCTGGTCTTCAGCCTGCCCGCTGATGATCAAAGGCGTGCGAGCCTCGTCAATCAGGATGGAGTCGACCTCATCGACAATCGCAAAACTGAGATCGCCCTGCATGCGGTCCTCAATGCGGAAGGCCATGTTGTCGCGCAGGTAGTCGAAACCGAATTCGTTGTTGGTGCCGTAGGTGATATCGGCAGCATAGGCGGCACGCTTTTCTTCCGGCGGCATAAAGGGGGTGACGATGCCCACGCTCATGCCGAGGAATTCATACAGCGGACGCATCCAGTTGGCATCGCGGCGGGCCAGGTAGTCGTTGACCGTGACCACATGCACGCCCTTGCCGGACAGGGCATTGAGGTACACCGCCAGGGTCGCCACCAGGGTCTTGCCCTCGCCGGTACGCATCTCGGCGATCTTGCCTTCGTGCAGGGTCATGCCGCCAATCAGCTGCACGTCGAAGTGACGCATGCCCATCACCCGCTTGCCGGCTTCGCGGGCCACCGCAAAGGCCTCAGGCAACAACTGGTCGAGGGTTTCACCTTTGGCCAGACGGGCTTTGAATTCGTCAGTCTTGGCGCGCAGTTGCTCATCGGAGAGGGCGAGCATCTGCTCCTCGAAGGCATTGACGGTTTGCACCGCCTTGAGCATGCGCTTGACCTCACGCTCGTTCTTGCTTCCAAAGAGTTTCTTCAACAAAGGCGCAAACATATCGACAGGATCTTCCAGGCGTATGGATTGAGGGCCGCTATCTGGCGACCCATGCAGCCTTCATGGCTGCGTGCGAAGGGGGCATTCTACCCGGAAACGCGGATGAGGAAAGGGCCGTTATTCGACGCCACTGACCCGGGCAATAAAGCTTGCCGGATTGATCTGGCGACCGCCCTTGCTCACTTCAAAATGCACGTGATAACCGGTGGAGCGCCCCGTGCGGCCGACCTTGGCAATGGTCTGGCCGCGCTGCACCAGATCGCCGATCTGCACCAGATTACTCTGGTTGTGCGCATAGAGGGTGGTATAGCCATCGGCGTGGCTGATCTCCACGGTATTGCCATAACCCGACTTGCGCCCGGAGAAGGTCACCACCCCGGCCGCCACCGCCACCACATCACTGCCCGGCTTGGCGGCGAAGTCTGCGCCTTTGTGCAGGCTGGAACGACCACTGAGCGGATGTACCCGGCGTCCAAACGGCGAAGACATATAACCCTGGCGCACCGGCATGCCAGAGAGATACTCGGCTTCGCTGAGCTGACGCTCGCCGAGCAACTGCTCCAGCACTTCAAGCAACTGCTCGCGGCTGTCCAGGCGCAGGCTTAGCTGATCCAGGGCATCCATAAAGGAAGGCGGGGCATAAGCCGCCTCACCAAAGCTGTCCTCGGCGCCACCCTGGCCCACGTTCAGGGAGAAATCGAATTCCTCGGTATCCAGCTCGGCCAGCTCGGTGAGCCGTTCACCCAGCGCATCGAGGCGAGTCAGGCGCGCCTGCAGCTCGGCAACATGGGCAGCAAAGGCATCCAGCTGACGCTGGGCATCGGCGCGCACCACGCCGACCTCTTCACGCTG
>JBFHPI010000555.1:0-1644 GCA_041592855.1 Pseudomonas sp. | reverse complement strand
GTCCTGGGCTTGGCACTCTCCGCCAGCCTTAACGCGCCGATCGAGCCGACCCAGTTCGGCGTATTTCGCATGTAGGGTGCGCCGTGCGCACCAATATTCAAAGTATCGGTGCGCACGGCGCACCCTACGGTATGACCATGACAGACTTCAACACCATAGAGCTCGTAAAAGATTCCCGCGGCTTTGCCACCCTGTGGCTTAACCGCGCCGACAAGAACAACGCCTTTAACGCCGAGATGATCCGCGAGCTGATTCTCGCCCTAGACGCAGTGATGGCCGACAAGAGCCTGCGTTTTTTCCTGCTGCGCGGGCGCGGCAAGCATTTTTCCGCCGGCGCCGATCTGGCCTGGATGCAACAGGCGGCTGGGCTGGATTACAGCGCCAACCTGAGTGATGCCCGTGAACTGGCTGAGCTGATGCACAACCTCTACCAGCTGAAGATTCCGACCCTGGCCGTGGTTCAGGGCGCGGCCTTTGGTGGTGCCCTGGGGCTGATCAGCTGCTGCGATATGGCAATAGGCACGCCTGACGCCCAACTGTGCCTGTCCGAGGTGCGCATCGGCCTGGCCCCGGCGGTGATCAGTCCCTTTGTCGTGCAGGCCATCGGCGAACGTGCGGCGCGCCGCTATGCCCTGACCGCCGAACGTTTTAGCGGTGAGCGCGCCCAGGAACTGGGGCTATTTGCCGAATGCTACGCTGCCGAGGCCCTGGAACAGGCCGTGGAAGACTGGATCAGCAACCTGCTGCTCAATAGCCCGCAAGCCATGCTGGCCAGCAAGGATCTGCTGCGCGAAGTGGGCAGCGGCGTGCTGACCCCGGCCCTGCGCCGCTATACCGAAAATGCCATCGCCCGTATCCGCGTCAGCGCCGAAGGCCAGGAAGGCCTGCGCGCCTTTCTGGATAAGCGCAAGCCCGCCTGGCAGGAGCCCCAAGCATGAGCCATAAAACTATCGACACCCTGCTGGTGGCCAACCGTGGCGAGATCGCCTGCCGGGTAATGCGCACGGCCAAGGCCATGGGCATCAAGACCGTGGCGGTGCACAGTGCCATCGACCACAACGCCCACCATGTGCGCGAGGCGGACCTGGCGGTGAACCTGGGCGGCGCCAAGCCGGCAGAAAGCTACCTGCTAATCGACAAGCTGATTGAAGCGGCCAAGGCCAGCGGCGCCCAGGCCATTCACCCCGGCTACGGTTTTCTCTCGGAAAACGCCGGTTTTGCCCGTGCCATTGAACAGGCCGGGCTGATCTTTCTCGGCCCGCCCGCCTCGGCCATCGACGCCATGGGCAGCAAGTCGGCGGCCAAGGCGCTGATGGAGGCCGCTGGCGTACCCCTGGTGCCCGGCTACCACGGTGAACATCAGGACTATGAGACCTTCCGCGCCGCCGCCGAGGTGATCGGCTACCCGGTGCTGCTCAAGGCAGCGGCAGGCGGTGGCGGCAAGGGCATGAAGGTGGTCGAACGCGAGGCCGAACTGGCCGAGGCCCTGGCCAGCGCCCAGCGCGAGGCGCAATCCTCGTTCGGCGATGCGCGCATGCTGGTGGAGAAATACGTACTCAAACCGCGCCATGTGGAGATCCAGGTGTTTGCCGACCAGCACGGCAATTGCCTGTATCTCAACGAGCGCGACTGCTCGATCCAGCG
>JBFHPI010000554.1:0-1656 GCA_041592855.1 Pseudomonas sp. | reverse complement strand
TCGATACCCTGGTGCTGGACAAGACCGGCACCCTGACCGAAGGGCGCCTGACCCTGAGCGCCATCCATCCCCTGGGCGACCTGGAAGCCGACGCCTGCCTGGAGCTGGCCGGCGCCCTGGAAAACCGCTCCGAACACCCCATCGCCCGCGCCTTTGGCCAGGCCCGCGAGGCCGCCAGCGAAGTCGACAGCCATCCGGGCCTGGGTCTGCAGGGCCGGGTTGGCGGGCGCCTGCTGCGCATCGGCGAGGCGCGCTTTGTCAGCGCCCTGAGTGGTCAGCGCGCACCGACCATCAGCGGCGAACACGGCCAATGGCTGCTGCTGGGCGATGAACAGGGCCCGCTGGCCTGGTTCGTGCTGGATGATCGCCTGCGCGAGGACGCGGCCCAGCTGATTGCCGCCGCACGCGCCCGCCACTGGCAGATTATGCTGCTGTCCGGCGACAGCTCGCCCATGGTCGGCGAAGTGGCGCGCCAGCTGGGTATCGAGGATGCCCGAGGTGGCCTCACCCCGGACGCCAAGCTGGCGGTACTGCAAGGCCTGCACGAGCAGGGCCGGCGCGTGCTGATGCTGGGCGACGGGGTCAACGACGTGCCGGTGCTGGCCGCCGCCGATATCAGCGTGGCCATGGGCTCGGCCTCGGACCTGGCCAAGACCAGCGCCGATGCGGTGCTGCTGTCCAATCGCCTGGGCAGCCTGGTGCAGGCCTTACACATGGCGCAACGAACCCGCCGTATCATCATCGAGAACCTGAGCTGGGCCAGCCTGTACAATTGCGCGGTGCTGCCCTTCGCCGCCCTGGGCTGGATTACTCCACTCTGGGCCGCCCTGGGCATGTCGCTCAGCTCCTTGCTGGTGGTGCTCAACGCCCTGCGCCTGAGCCGGTAGACTGCAAGCCGCCTTTACCCCGAGAGATCCCATGCCCGCCCTGTATATCCTGATTCCGGTTGCCATCGTCCTGGTGGCCTTTGCCATCTGGCTGTTCTTCTGGGCGGTGGACAGCGGCCAGTACGACGACCTGGACGGGCCGGCCCACAGCATCCTGTTCGATGACGACGACCCCAAGCATCAGGCTGCCGTCGATCAGGCCAGAGAGCCGGACGAAGCCCAGGACGAGGACCCCAAGCGTGGCTGAACTGCTGCCGCTGCTGATTTCCGCCCTGATTCTCGGCCTGCTCGGCGGTGGTCACTGCCTGGGCATGTGTGGTGGCCTGATGGGCGCCCTGACCCTGGCCATCCCCCCCGAGCAGCGCAGCCGCCGCCTGCACCTGCTGTTGGCCTATAACGCCGGGCGCATCCTCAGCTATGGCCTGGCCGGCCTGCTCCTGGGCCTGGCCGGCTGGGCCCTGGCGGCCGGCCCCCTGGCAACCGGACTGCGCATGATCGCCGGTTTGCTGCTGATCGCCATGGGCCTGTACCTGGCCGGCTGGTGGAGCGGCCTGACCCGCATCGAAGCCCTGGGCCGTGGCCTGTGGAAGCATATCCAGCCGCTGACCCGACGCTTTATGCCGGTCACCAGCCTGCCCCGGGCCCTGGTCCTGGGCGGACTGTGGGGCTGGCTGCCGTGCGGGCTGGTCTACAGCACCCTGCTCTGGGCCGCCAGCCAGGGCAATGCGTTCGATAGCGCAGCGCTGATGCTGGCCTTCGGCCTGGGTAC
>JBFHPI010000553.1:0-1662 GCA_041592855.1 Pseudomonas sp. | reverse complement strand
GACGGTCGCCTGACCGACAGCCATGGGCGTACCGTGGACTTCAAGAACACCGTGATCGTCATGACCTCCAACCTCGGCTCGGCGCAGATCCAGGAGCTGGTCGGTGACACGGAGGCCCAACGTGCGGCGGTGATGGATGCGGTGGGCAGCCACTTCCGTCCCGAGTTCATCAACCGGATCGACGAGGTGGTGGTGTTCGAGCCCCTGGGTCGCGAGCAGATCGCCGGTATCGCCACCATCCAGCTGCAGCGTCTGCGCGGGCGTCTGGCCGAACGCGAGCTGCGCCTGGAACTGTCCGACGAGGCGCTGGATAAGCTGGTGGCGGTGGGCTACGACCCGGTGTATGGCGCGCGGCCGCTCAAGCGGGCGATCCAGCGCTGGATCGAGAACCCCCTGGCCCAGCAGATACTCGCCGGCAGCTTCGCCCCGGGCGCGGTGGTGCATGCCCAGGTGGACGGTGAGGAGATCGTCTTCGTTTAAGTCGCTCGCACGAGCAAAAACGCCCCGTCCGGTCTGTGCCGCTCGGGGCGTTTTGCTCTCGGCCTGCTAGAGATGCTGCAGCAGGATCTCCAGGGCGGCGGCCTGCTCTTCGCTCAGGTCGATGATATGAAAACCGGCCCAGCCATGTTGACCGTCGGCGCCGGGACGGCTCCACAGGCAGTCGGCCACCAGCTGGATTTCCCCCACGCCTTCGATGACCTGTTCGCTGACCAGGCGGCATTCGACCAGTTCGTCAGCGGCCAGGGGCGTATCGCTGAACAGCATAAAACCGTCGCTGGACAGATCCACCACCCGGCCCAGTCGTCTGTGGCTGTGCAGTTCAAATACTTCTAGGTCCAGGTCAGTGCTGTGCCTGTCGTGCAGGCGGCGCTCATCACTCATGGGGCTTCCTTATGGCTCTCTGGCTGGCGTCCGGTGAAACGCTGCAATACCCGGTAGATGGCGTGCAAGGCGCGATCCACCAAGGGCGTATTGCGTTCCTCGGTAAGGATGCGGGCCTGACCCTGCTCCAGCTCCTGGGCTAGCTGATTGAGGGATTTGATCGCTGCACGCTGACCGCCGTGATCGACAAACATATAGTTGTGGGTGGTGGGGCTGAACCAGGACAGCTTGAGCTGCCGGGGCTGATCGTCTTCGATAAATTCGAACCAGGTGCCGAATTCGATACGGGCCAGCTCCTCGCGAAATTGCCTGGCACGGGCCGATAGAGTGGGGGACGGGCTGGGGTTTAGCAGATGCGCATCTTCACCAAGCATGGCGCCTAGAGGGCTTTCCGCGAGCGTTGGGGTGAGTTTGGCGGCCAATTGGGGTTGATGGGCCTGAACAGCGTGTTGGCAGGCCACAAGGTCCTGCAGCAGACGGCGGATGCCGTCTTCATGGTAGCCGCCTAGTAGCTGCAGACCTTTGCGTAGATCCTCCAGCAGCGCCAGGCGCAGGCCCTGCAAGCGGGCTTGGTCTGTGCTGTCCAGCGGCGTGCCGCTCCAGGCCAGCTGCTCGGCCACTTCGCAGGCACGAAGCCATTGCGGGTGGTGTTCGCCCTGGCGCAACAGAATGAAAACCAGCACGTCGGTCCAGGTTAGCTGCAGAAAGTTGCGGATAATGCTAGGCGGCTGGCGTCCTTCAAGGCACTGGCTGATGACCTCGGAGGCCCGCTTGCGCGCT
>JBFHPI010000552.1:0-1690 GCA_041592855.1 Pseudomonas sp. | reverse complement strand
GATAGCCGATGATCTCTGCCCAGCGTTCGTTGAACACAGTAGCCCCGGTTTGCACGTTCCATTCCCAGGTGCCGACGTGGGTGCCTGCGATAATGCTTTCCAGACGCTGGCGCTGGGCGTTGAGCGCAGCCTCGGCACTGGCCTGCTCGGTGACGTCCTGCACGGTGCCGACCAGGCGGTTCAAGCGGCCCTCGGCATCGGGCTGGAGGCGGGCCAGCTCATGGACCCAGCGGATTTGGCCATCGGGACGGATGATGCGATGGCGCACATCGTGTTGGCCGCCTGCCGTTACCCGGGCTTCGCTGGCCTCGACCAGGGCCAGGTCCTCGGGGTGTATGCAGCGCTTGAAGTTTTCCACACTGGGGGCAAAGTGTTGCGGGTCGTAGCCGAAGATGTCGTAGATGGTTTCCGACCAGTACAGGCTGCCGTCGCTCAGGTTGGCTTCCCAGTGGCCGAGGCGGGCGATGCGCTGGGCTTCATCCAGACGCTGCAGCAGGTTCTGGCGTGACTGTTCCTGCTGTTGGCGCTCCAGGGTGGCGCCGATCCAGCGGGCGAACAGCCGCAGAAACTCGCACTCGGCTTCATCGAACGGGGTGGCGCGGCGCTCTGGCGCACAGAAGGCCAGGGTGCCGAAGGGCTGGCCGGCAACCCGGATGGCGATGCCGATATAGGTTTCCAGGCGGAACAGCGGGTAGCAGGGGTGGCGCGCGTACTCGGTCTCACCCATATGGTCGATGGCCAGCACGTCGCCGCTGTGCAGGGCAATGCTGCAGTAGGTGTCGCCCAGGCTGAAGCGCTGACCATCCTCCAGGCTGCCCGGCGGTGATACCTGGGCCAGCACCCGGTAGTCATCACCCTCGATGCGACTGATCAGGCCCAGGGGCGTGGCATAGAACTCGGCGCCCAGGCGCAGGGCTGCGTGCAGTTGCTCCTGGCTGTCCAGATAAGACAGGGCGGCGATTTCGTTGAGGGCGCGCAGGGCTTTCTGCTGGCGCTGCAGACGCTGCTGGGTCTGTTCGCGCTGGATCGCGCGACGTAGCGCCTCGATCAGCTGGCCAAGGGTCGCCAGCAGGGGTTGTAGCTGGGTGGCGAAGTCTTGCGGATAGCCGCCGGGACGGTTGGCCAGGCCGAGCATGCCGACCAGCTGGCCGGCGGCGAAGAGCGGCAGGCCGGCAAATGCGCTCAGAGGTGGATGCCCCGGCGGCAGTCCCCCTCGGCGCGGATCGCTGGCCGGGGCATTGCTGATCAGCGGTTTGGCATCACGGATAACCTGACCGAACAAGGTGTCGAGGTTGCGAACCTCCATGCCGAGAGGCGCGCGTTCGGCTTATACATCGGCTCTGGCCTGATCCCAGGCGACGTTGCTGATGGCATAGGTGCGCAATTAGCGCTGCTGTTGCTGGTCGAGCAGCACCTCACCGATAAAGCCGAACTCACTCTCGGTCAGGCGGAGGATACGTCCCAGCAGGGCATCGAAGCTCTCACGCTGGTTATCGGTCTGGATATAGGCCGCCTGGGCTTCGGCAATCAGCGCCAGCAGCTGACGTGCCTGTTCGCTTTCGCGGTGGCGTTCCTGCAGTCGGGCCTGGTGCCCCAGCATCAGCTGGCGGGTGCTGGCGCGGGTGGCCCAGAGCAGCAGCAAGAGCAGGGTCAGCGTACCGAGCCAGGCCAGTATCCACTTGCCCATCAG
>JBFHPI010000551.1:0-1691 GCA_041592855.1 Pseudomonas sp. | reverse complement strand
GTTTCTCAACAACGCCCTGATCGGCAGCCTGCCGAGCAACGCCTATCTGGTCCTGGAGTTCGAGCGCGCCAGCTATCAACTGGAAATGCGCCGGCCGCTGTTCGGCAGTCACTGGACCCTGCTGGCCGACGGCCCGATGGACTTCACCCGCATCGCCAGCTTTGCCCTGGATGCCGAAGCCGGCGGGGTCTTCTACTTGCGTTACGACGAGCTCAACCCACCGCCGGTCAGTGACCCCAAGTTGACCCAGGGCGACGGCCCGCTGCAGCTGGTATCGGAGCACGTGGCCCAGCTGGAGATCGTGCACACCCGCCAGGTGCAGCCGTTCGAGCGCATTGCCGCCAGCGGTGAAACCGAGCGCATGCAGCGCAGCTTCTGGCGCTCGGTGGGCAAGGCGTTGGGGCTGATCGGCATCTGATGGGCAGAGCGGCAACGCCTGGTTACGCATTGTCCAATGCCGTTGCACTGAGGGTTTGCAGTTACCGGCATTGTCCTTGACACTGCCCGGGCTGTTTATTCAGCCCCCTTGAAGCGCTGTGCCTATGGAGTTCGTGATGTCCCTTACCGATGCCCAACTGGCCGTGCGCCAGACTGTACTGCATAGCCCCGACGCCCTCGACTGCACCCTCTACCGCGCCGACGAGAATGATCCCGACGCCGAAGAGCTCGACCTGGGTGATGCCAAGTTGCTCTTTATCGGCCCCTTCGAGGCGCCGGCCGATTGGGACGCCGCCGAGCGCGCCGAGTACTTTGGCGACAGCGCCCCGGAGCTGTTTTTCAGCGCCCGCATCGAATGCCTGGCCGAACCGGGCGCCAAGGCCTGGTTCAGCGCCGATGTCGGCGACTACGTGGCCACCCTGCCGGGGGCGGGCGAGGTGTTGATGTACTACGTGCACGACTACCTGGAAGAGCCGGATGGCAGCCTGAGTTATGTGCTGCTGCGTGATGAGGAACTGCTGGAGTAAACCGGCTTTTTCGCGCCCACTGGCGCTGTAGTAGCGGGTTGTTACCCGCTCTGCAGCGTTTGCGCCGACACTGGGTTCTGGTCAATCCATTGCAGGAGAAGGGTTATGGCAGCGAAGAAGATTCTGATGCTGGTCGGCGACTACGTCGAAGACTACGAAGCGATGGTGCCCTTTCAGGCACTGCTGATGGTCGGTCATCAGGTGCACGCGGTGTGTCCGGACAAGACCGCCGGGCAGACGGTGCGTACCGCCATCCACGATTTTGAAGGCGAGCAGACCTACAGCGAGAAGCCCGGGCACAACTTTGCCCTCAACTTCGACTTCGCCCAGGTCCAGGCCGATGACTACGACGCGCTGTTGATTCCCGGGGGGCGTGCCCCGGAGTACCTGCGCCTGAATGCCCAGGTGCTGGCGTTGGTTCAGGCCTTCGATCAAGCCGGCAAGCCGATTGCGGCGGTCTGCCATGGCGCGCAACTGCTCGCCGCCGCCGGCGTGCTCAACGGCCGCGAGTGCAGTGCCTACCCGGCCTGCGGCCCGGAAGTGTCCCTGGCCGGCGGGCGCTATATGGATATCGCCGTGGACCAGGCCCATGTGCAGGGCAATCTGGTCACCGCGCCGGCCTGGCCGGCCCACCCCAACTGGCTGGCGGCTTTCCTGGGTCTGCTCGGCACGCAGATCACGCTATAAACGTCAGGGCAAGCCCGTAGGGCTACGCATGTAATAGGG
>JBFHPI010000550.1:0-1711 GCA_041592855.1 Pseudomonas sp. | reverse complement strand
GCTATCACACGAGATAAACCGCATGCGTAGTGTTCTGCCCCTGATTCTCTGCCTGCTGGCCTTTGGCCTGCAGGCACAACCCTTGCGCATCGCCATGGAAGGCCAGTTCCCGCCCTTTGAGGAACTGGACGAGAGCGGCCAGCTCAAGGGCTTCAATGTCGATATTGCCCAGGCCCTGTGCCAGGTCATGGCGCAGGAGTGCCAGCTGCTGCGCTTTGCCTGGGACGATCTGATTCCGGCCCTGGAGGCGCAGCGCGCCGATCTGATTCTGGCCTCCATGTCGATCACCGAGGCCCGTCAGCAGCGGGTCGACTTCACCGCCAAGTACGCCCAGACCCCGGCCTACTTCTTCGCCCGCAAGAACCTGGTCCACGAGGTGATCGTCACCCCACGGCGCATCGCCGGCAAACGGGTTGGTGTGCAGCAGGGCACCACCTACGAACGCCTGCTTGATGACAAGTATGCGGCGCATGTGCAGGTGCAGCGCTTCGAGTCTGCCGCCCTGATGTACCAGGCCCTGGCCGCAGGTCAGGTCGAACTGGTGCTTGACGATGCCGTGTCCGGCTTCTTCGGCTTCCTTGAAACGCCCCAGGGCCAAGGGTTCGAGCAGGTCGGCAACAAGGTGGTGTCACCCAGGCACTTTGGCCAGGGCCAGGGCATCGCCGTGCGCAAGGGCGATACGGCCCTGCGTGAGCGCCTCGACCGCGCCCTGGCGGTGATCCTCAGCAATGGCGTCTATCGGCGCATCGAACAGCGTTACTTCCAACACTTCTCGGTTTACTGATCAGGAGGTCTATCCCGCCCACTACCCGATCCTGCAGCAGTTCCCGTTTCACAACACCCACAACAAGAGTGCGTCCTGCGCACGTCTCGGAGAACGCGAAAATGATGGTTAGCAAAGTTCTACGCTGTACCCTGTTTCTGCTCGCCCTGTTGCCCATGGCCGGCCATGCCGCCGGCCCCCTGGTGCTGATCGGGGGCGCCATCAAGGATGATAATGCGGCTGTTTATCAACGTCTGATTCAGCTGGCCGGCGGCAGCCAGGCGCGTATCGGCATTATCACCGCCGCGTCCATTCCGCCCAGCCAGGACCCGGATGCCGGCACCGCCAATGCGCGCAACTCCCAGGCCAACGGCGAGTTCTACGCGGCCCTGCTGGAAACCTACGGCGCCCAGGATGCCCAGTGGATCCCCATCGATCTGGACAGCATCGGCAACAACAGCAACCCCCAGGTGATCGAACAGATCAATGGCATGACCGGTTTCTTCTTCGGTGGTGGCGACCAGAGCCGGCTGACCCAGACCCTGCAGACCAGCACTCGTCAGGACAGCCCGGCCCTGGCCGCCATCCGCGCCCGCCATGCCCAGGGCGCCGTGCTGGCCGGTACCAGCGCCGGCACCGCGATCATGGTGCAGGGGCCGATGATTACCGGTGGCGAGAGCTATGACGGTCTGCGCTATGGCGTCTACACCAGCCCCGGCGGCGATGATTTGTCCTACGACATGCAGGGTGGCTTCGGCTTCTTCACCCATGGCCTGCTCGACACCCACTTCAGCGAGCGTGGCCGCCAGGGCCGTATCGTGCGTCTGGCCGACCACACCAACGTGCCCTTCGCCTTTGGCGTGGACGAGGACACCGCCCTGCTGGTGCAGGACAACCCCAGCCTGGGTCAGGTGGAAATGGAAGTGATCGGCACCAATGGCGTGTTCG
>JBFHPI010000549.1:0-1773 GCA_041592855.1 Pseudomonas sp. | reverse complement strand
CTGCTGAGGCGCTGGGCGAACACCTCCTCCACGCTCAATTCATCCAGGGTTTCCCTGGCCTGGCCTTGCAGGCCGGCCACTGCATTGCCCCGCTCGCGGCGGATACGCAACACCTCCACCGGCAGGCCCTCGCACAGCGCGGCGATACGCGGCTGCAGGTCGCTCAGGTAATCGTCGCAGCCCACCAGCACCTCCAGCCAGACCGGCTGTGCGTCGCTCCCCTGTTTGGCTGCCTCCTGAATCGCGCTTTCCAGTTCTTTAAGCGAGCCGCGTAGCGACAGCAGCGGCTGAAAACGCGGCACCGGCAGCGCGCTGATCTGGCGCAAGCTGCTGCCATCAAAGTCCGCCAGCAGCACTTCCTTCTGCTGTCTGGCCTCATCGAAACTCAGGGCAATCGGCGAGCCGCAGTAGCGGATATGCTCCAGGCCGCCGACCTTCTGCGGCCGGTGGATATGCCCCAGGGCGATATAGGCCGCCGGCGGAAAGGCACTGGTGGGAAAGGCCTCCAGGCTGCCGACATAGATCTCGCGCACCGAATCGCTGGCGCTGGCCCCGACTGTGGTCAGATGGCCCGTGGCGATAATCGGCAAGTCGCCGCCCAGCTCGGCACGCTTGGCCTCGGCCAGGGCATAGAGGGCCTGATAGTGCTGCTGAATGGCCTGTTGCAGCGACTGCTGCTTGTCTTGGGCACTCTGCCCGGCCTGGCTCAGCAAGACATCACGCGGGCGGATAAAGGGAATGCCACAGAGCAGCGCAGCGGGCGCGCCGTCGCGCTTATGCAACACCAGCAACTGTTCATCCAGCGGCTCGCAGACACCTGGAATCACCCGGGTGCCCAGCTGCGCCAGCAGGGTCTTGCTCTCGCCAAGCATGGCCACCGAATCGTGATTGCCGCCCAGCACCACCAGCTCGCAGCCGGTGGCGCGCAGTTCGACGATAAAGTGGTTGTACTGCTCGCGGGCATAGCTGGGCGGCGCGCCGGTGTCGAAGATATCGCCGGCAATCAGCACGGCATCCACCTGATGCGCGCGCACCTGCTCGATCAGCCAGGTGCAGAAGGCCTGATGCTCGGCCTGGCGGGTCTTGCCCATAAAGTGCTGGCCCAGGTGCCAGTCGGAGGTGTGCAGGATACGCATGCTCAGAACACCCAATCCTTGACCACCATATGGGTCTTTACCTTCTGCATGCCGGGAAAGTTTTCGATCTCGCCGCGAATCTCGCTCAGGCGCTGCATGGAAGCCGCTTCGATCACCACCAGCATATCGGTCTCGCCGCTGATGCCACTGCAGCGGCGCACTTCAGGAAATACGCGCATCAGCTCGACATAGTGTTCGCAGCGCCCACCCTGGTAGAACAGCTCCAGATAGGCCTTGATTGCCGGCTCACCCGGCAGCCGCACCTGGGCCTGGTAACCGCCGATCACCCCACTCTCTTCCAGCTGACGAATGCGCTCGCTGACCGCCGAACGCGACAGGTTGACCTCGCGGGCGATCTGGCTGACGGGCAAACGCGCATCGGCGCGCAACAGGGCGAGTATCTGCTGATCGAACTTGTCCACGGCGACTCTCAGGCTAAAAGCAGGATGACGGCCAATTCCGTCACTTTGCCGGCGAACGCCGACACTTCTACGGCGGTGTTCTGCAGGGCGGCGCCCTACCATAGCCGGCAAAACGCCAGAGCATACAACATGAGTCGTCTGAACCCGGAATTGGGCCTGCTGCAGGGCATTGGCCTGCTCAGCACTTCACTGCTGGGCAGCGGCATCTTCGTGAT
>JBFHPI010000548.1:0-1780 GCA_041592855.1 Pseudomonas sp. | reverse complement strand
CGAGCTCAAGGAACGCCTGGACTATCTGCGCAGCAACAACAAGCTGGTGGAGGCCCAGCGTCTGGAACAGCGCACCCGCTTCGATCTGGAGATGATTCTGGAACTGGGCTATTGCAACGGCATCGAGAACTACTCGCGCTACCTGTCCGGGCGCGGCCCGGGCGAGCCGCCGCCGACCCTTTACGACTACCTGCCGGACCAGGCTTTGCTGGTGATCGATGAATCCCATGTCTCGGTGCCCCAAGTCGACGCTATGTACAAGGGCGACCGTTCGCGCAAGGAGACCCTGGTGGAATACGGCTTCCGCCTGCCTTCGGCGTTGGACAACCGGCCGATGCGTTTCGAGGAGTGGGAGGCGGCCAGCCCGCAGACCATCTTCGTCTCGGCCACACCTGGCCCTTACGAGGCCGAGCATGCCGGGCGGGTGATCGAGCAGGTGGTGCGCCCCACCGGCCTGGTCGATCCCGAGATCGAGGTGCGTCCGGCCCTGACCCAGGTGGATGATCTGCTCTCGGAAATCCACAAGCGGGTGGCCATCGAGGAGCGGGTGCTGGTCACCACCCTGACCAAGCGCATGGCCGAGGATTTGACTGATTACCTGGGCGATCACGGCGTCAAGGTGCGCTACCTGCACTCGGATATCGACACGGTGGAGCGGGTGGAGATTATCCGCGACCTGCGTATCGGCGCCTTCGACGTGCTGGTGGGCATCAACTTGCTGCGCGAAGGCCTGGATATGCCGGAAGTGTCCCTGGTGGCGATTCTCGATGCGGACAAGGAGGGCTTTCTGCGCAGTGAGCGTTCACTGATCCAGACCATCGGCCGCGCCGCGCGCAACCTCAACGGCAAGGCGATTCTCTATGCCGACCGCATGACCGGCTCCATGGAGCGCGCCATCGGCGAAACCGAGCGGCGGCGTAACAAGCAGATCGCCTTTAACGAAGCCAATGGCATCACGCCCAAGGGCGTGTTCAAGGATGTGCAGGACATTCTTGAAGGCGCCACCGTGCCCGGCTCGCGCAGCAAGAAGCGCAAGGGCATGGCTCAGGCCGCCGAGGAAAGCGCGCGTTACGAGAACGAACTGCGTTCGCCCAGTGAGATCACCAAGCGCATCCGCCAGCTGGAAGAAAAGATGTATGCCCTGGCCCGGGACCTGGAATTCGAGGCGGCCGCCCAGCTGCGTGACGAGATCCAGAAGCTGCGCGAGCGTCTGCTGCAGGTGTAGCAGGCTGTTGAAAGACGTAGGCGAGGCAGGCAAGACAAGGCGCTACGTTAGTAACAGCCTCCGGCTGGTCAAGGCGGCAGCTACGCAGCGAAGCGGAGTAACAGCCGCAGGCTGGCCCGCAGGGCGAACATAGTGAGTCAAAAGCGCAGTGTACGAGTTGTACATGAGTACTTGATTCGCTTCGCTCACCCCTTCGGGGCCGCGCTAAAGCGCGTTCAGCCTTCGGCTGTGAGGCCGTTTTTAACGCAGGATTGCCCACGCACGACTGCATGAATGCAGGAGTTAGGGCCGCACCCGCTCCCGGCGGGTTCACGGCATTCACCACACCCCTGTGGATCGCGACGCAGGAGGCCAAAGCCGAGGTGGTTTTTCAACGGCCTGATAAGTCTGGCGGCGGGCGCTGGAGGCGGGCAGGGCAGGGCTGCTAATATCGCCGCCTTGATTTTTCCGCTTTGCCTGCCTGAGAGCTGCCATGACTACCGTTCGTACCCGTATTGCGCCATCGCCCACCGGTGATCCCCATGTAGGCACCGCCTATATCGCCCTGTTCAATAT
>JBFHPI010000547.1:0-1810 GCA_041592855.1 Pseudomonas sp. | reverse complement strand
GGGTGCGCGAGGCCGGCGCCTGGCAGCCCTGGTTGCTGGTGCTGGTGATACTCAGTGGCTGTATCAGCCTGGGGCTGTTATTCGAGGGCCGGCCGGGGCTGTGGCGCATTGAGCTGGGCCGCCAAGGCGTACTGACCCTGTTGGCCGCACTGGCCAGCCTGTGGCTGGCGCCGGCCCCGGCCCTGGTGGCGCAGCTGCTAGCGGGCTTTAGTCTGCTCAGCCTGTTGTGGTTGGGCTGGCTGTTCAGGGGGCAGCGGGTGGTTGTGGTCGCTGGCTCGCAATAGCTGTAGAAGATCCCCGTCGTGCGGACGCGGCGCTGTCGCGCAGCAAGCCGGGTGCTCAAGGGTCAAGATCGTAGGATGGGTCGGGCCGCGTAGGTTAGGCGCCCGAAATTGACCTGCTGCCAGCAGAACAAAGGCGCCGTAACCCATCATCGGCAGTCACCATGTCGGAGAGTACGAGCATAAACCGCCTGATGGGTATCGCTACGCTCAACCCATCCTACGCAGGCTGGCGCCTACAAATTTCTACGGGGCCGATATGCAGGGGTGGCTGCAGCATCAGGTGCATGTGGACTGACAACTGAGTCGGTCCTAGCGCGGCTTGTCCACATCCTCCACCGCAGTCGCATCAGCCTTGGGCGGTTCGGCCTCAGCTGGAGCTTGTTTGGGCGGCAGCAGCAACAGTCGCGGATCATTGCGCACCTGCTGGATAAAACTGCTGAGCAGGGTGCCCAGGCTGCCCACCTGCACCTGGCGGGCCTTGAGGGCCACGCGCAGGGCCAGGCTGAAACTCACCAGCAGGTTGACCAGGCCGATCAGCAACACCAGGCCCAGGGCCTGGGCGAACAGGGCGAGCCCCAGGTGGCCGCTGGCGGCGCTGTAGCCGATATTGGCCGAAGAGAAGGCGACGTGGCGAATATCCAGCGGCAGCCCGGTGCTGTGACCGATATAGCCGGTCATGCCGAGCATCACGCCGAACAGGAAGTTACCCATCAGCGCACCATAATTCTCGTGCAGGTAATCGGCGAGGCGGCTGCGCAGTGCCTTGCCCGGTAGCAGGCGGCGCAGCAGCGGGTGATGCAACAGGCGGGCGCGCAGGTTCAGGTAGGCGGCGCGGTTATCGAAATAGCCGGCGACCAGGCCCGAGCAGAACAGCCAGACCCCTGCAATGGCGGCGTACCACAGGGCCAGGCCCGAGAAGGGTGACACCGCTTTGAGCTGATAGGCCACCGCTTCGCTGGACAGCAGCGGGTTGCCCTGCCACAGCTCATACAGCCAGGCCAGGACAAAGGCCAGGCTGACCGCCACCAGCACATTGCCCATCACCGCTGCCCACTGCGAGCGGATCAGGTCCACCAGCATCATGGCCAGGCGCTTCTGGTTGGCCTTGCCGCGCTCGCCCCGCTCGATGTCCTGAGCCAGGCGGGCGGCGGTCATGGAGGGCTGCTTGGTGGCGATGGTGAAGTGCAACAGGTGGACCAGGACAAAGCCCAGGCCGTAGTTGAGGCTTTCCAGCAGGGCGCTGGTCAGTTCCGGCAGGCCGAGGCCGCCGATCTTGATCTTGATCAGGGCCAACAGGGCGATGACGATGCCGGCGCCGCCGGCCGAGCGCAGCATGGCCAGGTAGCCGCTGCGGTCGCGGGTGATGTAGTGCTCACCGTGGTCGCTGGTGTTTTCCGTGATGCTGCGCGCCAGCAGGCGGGTGTTGCGCCGCCACAACGGACCGATGCCCTGACGCTCGTGACCGGCCTGCACCAGTTCGATAAACAGCTCGGCGCCCTGTTGGGCGGTGCTTTCCGGTTGCGCCT
>JBFHPI010000546.1:0-1812 GCA_041592855.1 Pseudomonas sp. | reverse complement strand
TGCCCAGGTCGCTGCTGATAGAGGCCGCCAGGGGCAGTTCGTGGCCAAGCAGGGCCAGCCCGGCGGCATTGCAATCAGTGACCGCCACCCGCCCGTGGCCCGGGTGGAAGCGTTGCGCACGGGCCCGACCAACGCCGCCGGCGGCCCCGGTGATCAATACGACAGGTTGCATGGCAGACTCCTTTAAGCGGCTGTGAAAAGCACCTGACGCGGATTATTGGCAGAGAGGCAGCGTCACGAGCGAAGGCCTGGCTAAGCGGGGATATGCTCGAAAAGCGGAGTTGGTTGTTAGCCAATGAGCATTTTCGAGTGCGTCAGCAACAACGCCAGTGCCTCGGCTGCTCCTGCAGCCCGAGGCATTTCCCACATCCCTGTGGGTCACCGGCTCAGTAGCTGCTCAGGCGTGAGTCAGATACCAGCGCCAGTCCTGCTCCCCCACCTCGCCCATAAACTGGCGGAATTCGGCCCATTTGATCGCCAGGTAGACCTTGAGGAATTCTTCGCCCAGGGCCTGCTTGGCCCATTGGGAGTTTTCCAGATTACGCAGGGCGGTCAGCCAGTCGGTGGGCAGGGTTTCCCGGGCCTGCTCGTAGCCGTTGCCGACTATGGCCTCACCCGGATTCATCTGGTTTTTGATGCCGTGGTGGATGCCGGCCAGGATCGCCGCCGCCGCCAGATAAGGGTTGGCATCGGCGCCGCAGATGCGGTGTTCCACATGCCGGCTCTTGGCCGGGCCGCCGGGCACGCGGAAGGACACGGTGCGGTTGTTCACCCCCCAGCTCTTGGCCAGCGGCGCGTAGCTATTGGCCTGGAAGCGCCGGTAGGAGTTGGCATTGGGGCAGAAGATGGCCAGGGCATCGTTCAGCGTGGCCATCATGCCGCCGATGGCATGGCGCAGCAGCGGCGTGCCCTGGGGGTCATCACTGGCCATCAGGTTATTGCCCTCGACATCGGCCAGGGACACATGCATATGCAGGCCGCTGCCAGCCAGGTCGCCAAAAGGCTTGGCCATAAAGCAGGCCTGCAGCCCATGTTTGTTCGCCACGCCCTTTACCAGGCGCTTGTAGCGCACGCCTTCATCCACCGCCTGAAGGGCGTCGAAGCGGTGCTCCAGGGTCAGCTCGACCTGGCCCGGGGCGTACTCGGAGATCGCCGTGCGCACCGGCAGGCCCTGCACTTCGCAGGCGGCGTAAAGGTCGTCGAGAAACGGCTGCAGCTGCTCCAGCTCGTAGACGCCATAGACCTGCGGCGCCTGCGGACGCACGCCGTTCATCTGCAGTGCCGGTTGTGGGCGGCCGCTGGCGTCACGGGTCTTGTCCAGCAGGTAGAACTCCAGCTCCACCGCCATCACCGGGTGGTAGCCATCGGCCTTGAGCGCGTCGATGGCGCGCACCAGCACATGCCGGGGGTCGGCCACGGCGGCGGGCATGCCCTGGGTCGGGTGCATGCTCACCTGCAGCTGGCCGGTGGGCACGCTGCGCCAGGGTTGCAGGGTCAGCGAGCCGGGGATGGGGTAGGTCCAGCAGTCGGCATCGGCCACTTCCCAGACCAGGCCACTGTCTTCCACGTCCTCGCCCTGGATGGTCAGGGCCAGGATCGAACTGGGCAGGGGCCGGCCGTTCTCGTAGATGGCCAGCAGCTCGTCGCGGTGCAGCAGCTTGCCGCGCGGAATGCCGGCGGCGTCGATCAGCATCAGCTCGATGCTGCGGACCTCGGGATGAGCGGCGAGGAAGTCGCGGGCTTCCTGGGGATGGGCAAATTGCATGGTGGCTTCTCACATAGGGTGCGCCGTGCGCACCACAGGGTTAACGG
>JBFHPI010000545.1:0-1820 GCA_041592855.1 Pseudomonas sp. | reverse complement strand
TCAGCCCGCGAGGACCCGCCCATGAGCGACTCCAGCTTTATCCGCCTCAATCTGCAGCAACAGGTCGACTACCGCTGCCTGCTGCAGTTCGATGACGCCACCCCGCCCCTGCTGGCCGACGAGCCACCGCCCCTGGGTCAGAACGCCGGCCCCAGCCCGGTGCAGCTGCTGCTCAGCGCCGTGGCCAACTGCCTGACCGACAGCCTGTTGTTCGCCTTGCGCAAGTTCAAGCAACAGGCCGAACCCCTCAGCTGCCGGGCCAGCGCCGAGGTCGGGCGCAATGCGGAGAAGCGCCTGCGGGTGCTGGCCATCGAGGTGGAACTGCAACTGGGCACCCCGGCCGAGGCCCTGGAGTACCTGGGCCGTGTCCTCGATCAGTTCGAAGGCTTCTGCACGGTGTCGCAAAGCGTGGCCGGGGCCATTCCCATCCAGCTGCGCGTGCTGGACAGCCAGGGGCAGCTGCTTAAGGGGCCCAAGGCGGGCGACTAGGCTGGGTGCGCCGTGCACACCGACGATCCGCCGCCAGGCTTGGCGCGCACAGCGCACCCTGCAGTCGTCATTGGCCGCCAATGCACTGGCAGATGCAAAAAGCCCGGCATAGAGGCCGGGCTTCGATCCTGAGCATAGCCAGCGCGCAAAGGATGCAACAGTGCGCGGGAGCCTGAGGCTTAGAAAAGCGGCAGGGTATAGCTGACGATCAGGCGGTTCTCGTCGGCATTGGTGCCGAAGTTGGAGCGGGTGGTGGCGTTGCGCAGACGCAGGCTGAGGTTTTTCAGGGCACCGTCCTGGAACACGTACATCAGCTCGGTATTGCGCTCCCACTCCTTGCCTTCCGAACGGCCGGCGCCCAGTTCGACGTTATCGCCGCTCAGGTAGCGAGTCATAAAGGTCAGGCCGGGGATGCCGATGCTGGCGAAGTTGTAGTCATAGCGCAGCTGCCAGGACTTTTCGTCCTGGTTGGCGAAGTGGCCGATCTGCACATAGTTGACCAGAAAGGGGTCGGTGCCATCGAGGTAGGCAAAACCGGTATCGCCGCTCATCTGCTGATAACCCAGACCCAGGCCGTGACCGTAAGCCGAATAGGTGACCATGGCGCCCAGGGCCTGGTTGTCGACATTGCTGCGGCGGCCGTCGGTGGAGCGGGCGTAGCGCAGGTCGGTCTTCAGGCTCTGCTTGTCGGCCAGGGGCAGCACGTGCACCAGGTTCAGGGAGTGCTGCTTGTACAGGTCCTCCAAGGTGGAATAGTAGTAACCAGCGGTCAGCTCCGGGCTGAGCTTGTAGCTGCCCCCGATAAAGCTGAAGGAGTCGCTGGTGGCACCGCCCGTGGTGGTGATGCCGCGACGCCCACCGGTGGTCAGGGCGGTATCCTGGTAATCATTGGAGTGACGGTTGTTGACCTCGCGGATATGCCCGGCGTCCAGGGTCAGGCCGGCGATTTCCTGGGACAGCAGATGGCCACCCTGGAAAATCTGCGGCAGCAGGCGCCCGTCGCTGGAGGCAATCGCCTGGTTCTTGAACTGCATGCCGCCGACGCGCAGGGTGCTGTTGGACACCTTGGCCTTGGCGGCCAGCGCCAGGCCGGAGTAGTTGTCCTGCGAGCCACCGGAGCGATCCGGCACCAGCAGGCCGCTGCCCGCGGTGCCATCACCGGAATCCAGCTTGAAGCCGAAGGTGCCGATGGCATCCAGGCCGAAGCCCACGCTGCCTTCGGTATAACCGGACTGCGCGCGCAGAATAAAGCCCTGAGCCCATTCTTCCTGTTTGTGCTGCGCGGCACCCGGCTGGCGGAAGTCGCGGTTGAAGTAGAAATTGCGCGCTTC
>JBFHPI010000544.1:0-1826 GCA_041592855.1 Pseudomonas sp. | reverse complement strand
GGACAGGAGGCGCGGCTGCGCACCGTACCGGCGGTATCCAGCGAGTGCGAAGCCGTGGCGCCGGCGATTCCAGATGAAGGCGCCCTGTACGCCAGCCTGGATGAACTGAAGAACTGCGCCGGCCTGGCCCTGGGCAGCCCGACTCGCTTCGGCAATATGGCCGCGCCACTCAAGTACTTTCTCGATGGCAGCAGCAGCCTGTGGCTAAGCGGCGCCCTGGTCGGCAAACCCGCTGGCGTATTTACCTCCACCGCCAGCCTGCACGGCGGCCAGGAAACCACCCTGTTGTCGATGATGCTGCCTCTGCTGCACCACGGCATGCTGATCACCGGCCTGCCCTATAGCGAAGGGGCCCTGCTGGAGACCCGCGGTGGCGGCACGCCCTATGGCCCCAGTCACCATGCCGGCGCCGACGGCAAACGCCCCCTGGATGAACATGAAATCGCCCTGTGCCGTGCACTGGGCCAACGCCTGGCGCAAACGGCTCGCCAACTGGAGCAAAACCGTGGCTAGAACACCCAAGCCCCTGCCCTCCCTGGAGTGGCTCAAACCGCGCCTGAGCTTCAGCCGCATCGCCAGCCTGGCGAGCTTTTTCGCCCTGGCCGGCGTACTGCTGGGCTGGAACCTTTGGTTTGCCGCCATCCCCGGCAAGTTGCTCTGGGTGATTCTGGCCCTGCAACTGATCCCGCTGCTGCTGCTGGCCCCCGGTCTGCTGCTCGGCCATGCCCGCGCCCATGCCTGGGCCTGCTTTGTGGTCAATCTGTACTTTATCCAGGGCGTGCTGGCCGCCTTCGACCCGAGCAAGGCGCTGTATGGCTGGCTGCTGGCCCTGCTTAGCCTGGCCCTGTTCTGCGCCGCCCTGCTCTATACCCGCTGGCGCTTTCAGTACGACCGCAAACTGGCCGGCGAATAGCTGCCAAAAGGCCTGCCCAGAAAGCCGGGGTTAAAGCGTCTCGAGCGAAAAGCAGGCAAGGCGAGGCCCGCAGTCTACAGCTGTAAATGAGCATTTTCAGACCAGGCTTCACGCCGCATGATCGAGCGCAGCAGCTTTAAACCGGACTATTACCAGCCCAGGGTTTCTTTTAGAAAGGGAATGGTCAGCTTGCGCTGGGCCTGCAGGGAGGCCTGATCCAGGCGCTCGAGCAACTCGAACAGGGCGCTCATGCTGCGCTCACCCCGGGTCAGGATAAAGCGTCCCACCTCATCGCTCAGCTGCAGGCCACGGCGTGAGGCGCGCAGTTGCAGAGCCCGCAACTTGTCCTCGTCAGACAGCGACTGCAGTTGAAAAACCAGCGCCAGGGTCAGGCGCGACTGCAAATCTGCCAGCTCTACCGGCAGCTCCCGCGGCGCCGTATCGGCCGCCAGCAGCAGGCGCCGGCCCGCGTCGCGCAGACGATTGAACAGATGAAATAGAGCCTCTTCCCAGTCCGCCCGTCCAACCACCGCCTGCAGGTCATCCAGGCAGACCAGCTCGCACTGCTCCAGGTTGTCCAGCAATTCGGGGCCATAGTCGGCCACCTCGGCCAGAGGTAGATAGACCGCCTGCTCGCCGCGCTGCTCGAAACGCAGGCAGGCCGCCTGCAGCAAATGGCTGCGACCGACCCCCGCGCCGCCCCACAGATAGATCAGGCTTTCCGTCCAGCCCGCATCCGCCTCGCACAAACGCTCGACATAGCCCAAGGCCGCCGCATTGGCACCTGGATAATAGTTGGCAAAGGTGACGTCATCGCGCAGACGCACCCCAAGAGGCAGCTGGATAGGTTTCATGCAGGGTTCGGCGGTTCCGCAGAATCGCCCTTCGACTCACCGTAAAGACTCGAAAGTTT
>JBFHPI010000543.1:0-1853 GCA_041592855.1 Pseudomonas sp. | reverse complement strand
GTATGGCGCAACCGGGGCGCCGTGAGGGGCATTTGGTAACCGAATATGTGTAGCTGCCACTGCCAGCCGCCGGGCGCTGCGCCCCTGGGCCGGGGCTCTAGGGGTGAATCGGCGGGGCCGCGGTGTGACCTGGGTGGGGCGAGAGGGATCAGGTGGCGTGGCCGAGGCTGATTGGCGCCTATAACAATAAGGTCGCCTAAACGCTTCGCCAGGAGGATCGCCATGCCCAGTCGCCGCCAAATGCTCCAGTACAGCGCCGCCCTGGCCGCCCTGAGTGGCCTGCCGCCCTTTACCGCCCTGGGTGCCCTGGGCCTGCGGCAACGGTCGATCCCCAGCACTGGCGAGCTGTTGCCGGTGATCGGCCTGGGCACCTCACGTACCCATGATGTGGCGCTTGATCAGGCCAGCCTCAAGCCCCTGCTCAAGGTGTTGCGAACCCTGGTCAATGGTGGCGCCAGCCTGATTGATACCGCGCCGAGCTATGGTCGGGCCGAGGCGGTATGCGGCGAGCTGGCGACCCGCAGCGGGCTGCGCGAGCGTCTGTTCCTCGCCAGCAAGGTCTCCAGTACGGGCCGCGACGCCGGGCTGCGGCAGATCGAGGCCAGCTTCAAGGCGCTGCAGACCGAGCGGATCGACCTGTTGCAGGTGCACAACCTGCAGGACACCCGCACCCAGCTGGCACTGCTGCGCGAGCTCAAGGCCCAGGGGCGCATCCGTTATATCGGCGTCACCCATTATCTGGACTCGGCCCATGAGCGCCTGCTGGAGGTGCTGCGCCAGGAACCGGTGGACTTCGTCCAGTTCAACTATTCCATTGGCGAGCGCAATGCCGAGCGCGAGCTGTTGCCCTACTGCGCCGAGAAGGGCATCGCCGTGCTGATCAACCGGCCCTTCCAGCGCGCCGCGCTGTTCCAGAAGGTGCGTGGGCGCAAGCTGCCGGACTGGGCCACGGTGGAACTGGATGCAAGCTCCTGGGCGCAGCTGATGCTCAAGTTTATCCTCGCCCAGCCGGCGGTGACGGCGGTGATTCCGGCCACTTCGAACCCGCGCTATATGGCGGATAACCTGCTCGCCGGTCAGGGCCGCCTGCCCAACGCGGCGCAGCGCCAGCGCATTGTTCAGCTGTTTGACTGAGATGGCGCCGTTGCAGGGGCGCCTGGCCCGGGCAATCAATGCCGAGGTGCAGGAGCTGGCGGCGGTGCTGGGCGGTTTTGCCCTGTTGTTCTGTCTGTTCACTGGCTACTTCATGTTGCGACCGATCCGCGAGGCCATGGGCATCAGCGGCGGGGTGCACAACCTGCAATGGCTATTCACGGCCACCTTCGTCGCCATGCTGCTGGCGGTGCCACTGCTGGCCTGGCTCAATTCCAGGGTGCCGCGCATCCACTTTATCGACTGGGTGTACGGCTTTTTTGCCCTCAACCTGTTGGGTTTTGTGGTGCTGTTCTGGTTGCAGCGTGACAGCGTCTGGCTGGCGCGGGTGTTCTATGTGTGGATCTCGGTCTACAACCTGTTCGTAATTTCCGTGGCCTGGAGCCTGATGACCGATGTGTTCGACAGTGCCCAGGCGCGTCGGCTGTTCCCCTTTATCGCCGCCGGGGCCAGTGTCGGCGGTTTGTGCGGGCCGCTGCTCAGTGCCCTGCTGATTGCTGCCCTGGGCGAGGCCGGATTGATGTTGCTGGCTGCCCAGCTGCTGGGTGTGGCCATGCTGCTCAAGCAGCGGCTGATGCTCTGGCGCGCACTGGGTGGTGCCGGCCGCCCGGGTGCGGCGCCCAGCGAAAGCCCGCGTCAGCCGGTGGCAGGCAACCCCTTCAGCGGCCTGACCCGGGTGCTGGGTTCGGCTTACCTGTCGG
>JBFHPI010000542.1:0-1879 GCA_041592855.1 Pseudomonas sp. | reverse complement strand
TCGGCGATCTGGCCACTGCTGCGCTGAATGTCGAAGGCAGTACGTTGTTGCTGCTGGCCCTGTTCCTCTTTGGCCTGACCGTTTTTACCGATCTGTCCTGGTTCAAGGTCATGGATATTACCGGCAAGATCACCCTGGATCTGATCGAGCTGGTGCAAACCCTGGTCAATCGCTGGTGGGAAGCACGCAACCAGCGCAAGCAGCTCAAGGCGCAGCTGCGCGAGGTGGATGAGCGAGTCAGTGAGGTGGCCGCCCCAATCCTGGCTGATCGCCGTGAGCAGGCCCGGGTCAAGGAACGCCTGATCGAGCGTGAAGCGGCACTGAACAAGCATATGAGCGAACGCGAGAAGCGCGCGGCGCCGATCATTACTCCGCCAGCCGAGCCCAAGGCGCCAGAGCCGAGCAAGCGTGTGCTCAAGGAAAAGCAGGTCAATCTGTTCGAAGACAGTGCACTGGCCGGCACCTTACCGCCCATCTCGATTCTCGACGTGGCGGAGAAGGTGCAGAAAAAATTCTCCCCCGAGTCCCTGGAAGCCATGTCGCGCCTGGTGGAAATCAAACTCAAGGAGTTTGGTGTCGAGGTTATGGTCGAGTCGGTGCATCCGGGCCCGGTGATCACCCGTTTCGAGATCCAGCCCGCCCCCGGGGTCAAGGTCAGTCGCATTTCCAATCTGGCCAAGGACCTGGCTCGCTCAATGGCGGTGATCAGTGTGCGAGTGGTGGAGGTGATACCCGGTAAAACCACCGTGGGTATCGAGATTCCCAACGAAGACCGGCAGATCGTGCGTTTTTCCGAGGTGCTGTCCTCGCCCGAATACGACGACGCCAAGTCCCCGGTGACCCTGGCCCTGGGCCACGATATCGGCGGCAAGCCGGTGATCACTGACCTGGCGCGCATGCCGCACCTGCTGGTGGCCGGTACTACTGGCTCGGGTAAGTCGGTGGGGGTCAACGCCATGATCCTGTCGATTCTGTTCAAGTCCACGCCGGAAGAGGCGCGCCTGATCATGATCGACCCGAAGATGCTCGAACTGTCGATCTACGAGGGCATTCCGCACCTGCTTTGCCCGGTAGTCACCGATATGAAGGAGGCCGCCAATGCCCTGCGCTGGAGCGTGGCGGAGATGGAGCGGCGCTACAAGCTGATGTCGAAGATGGGCGTGCGCAACCTGGCCGGCTTCAACCGCAAGGTCAAGGACGCCATCGAGGCCGGCACGCCGCTGCCGGACCCGTTGTACAAGCGCGAAAGCATGGAAGACGAGGCGCCGCTGCTCAAGCCGTTGCCCACCATTGTGGTGGTGGTGGACGAATTTGCCGACATGATGATGATCGTCGGCAAGAAGGTCGAAGAGCTGATCGCCCGTATCGCGCAGAAGGCCCGTGCCGCCGGTATTCATCTGATTCTGGCGACCCAGCGCCCCTCGGTGGACGTGATCACCGGCCTGATCAAGGCCAATATCCCGACCCGCATGGCCTTCCAGGTATCGAGCAAGATCGACTCGCGCACCATCCTCGACCAGGGTGGCGCCGAACAGCTGCTTGGTCACGGTGACATGCTCTACTTGCCGCCAGGTACCGGTCTGCCGATCCGTGTGCATGGCGCCTTTGTCTCCGATGACGAGGTGCACCGTGTGGTGGAGGCCTGGAAGCAGCGCGGCAGCCCGGACTATATCGAGGATATCCTCGCTGGCGTGGAAGAGTCTGGCAGTGGCTTTGACGGCAGCAGTAGCGGTGAGGGCAGCGAAGGCAGCGAGGAAGATCCGCTGTACGACGAGGCGGTCAACTTCGTACTGGAAAGCCGCCGCGCCTCGATTTCTGCGGTGCAACGCAAGCTGAAGATCGGTTACAACCGCGCAGCACGCATGATCGAGGCCATGGA
>JBFHPI010000541.1:0-1889 GCA_041592855.1 Pseudomonas sp. | reverse complement strand
TACAGCTCGGCCATGACCGCCACTGGCGATATCTTCAGCAGCCCGAACAACAGTGGCGCCAACGGCCGGCGCAATCCCCGTGAGTTCGTCAAGGTCAGTGTCGACCTGTTCGACAGCCGTTCCACCAGCACGGTGGGCCGTACCTATGAGCGCAACCCGCGCTTTCGCGCCGACCTGATCAAGAGCATCCCGTTTGATAGCCACGGCTATCAGGGCATGATCAACGGCAAGCGCCTGACCTCCTATCTGCGCATGCGCCTGGACCTGCGCCCCAACTGATCCGCGCGGTCGGGCCGCCCTGCGCGATAGGCGCGGCCCGGTCGGCTCAGGCCGCGTTGGCCTGGGTCGGTTGCGGATCGAACTCCACCCGGGTGGCATGCAGCAGATCCAGGTTGTCATGCTGCCAGGGGTGGAAACCGGCCTTGAAGAAATCCCGATAGGGGCGCAGCAGCGGGCGGAAGATGCCCTGCTTGCCCCACATCCAGCTCAGGCCGTCGCGCCACACCCGCCAGTTCCACAGCAGGCCGTCTTCCTTGAGCATATGGGCCAGGCCACGGGTGGTATCCAGGACAAAGAAAAAGGTGCCCATAAGCATGGCCCGACGCAGCAGGGTGCGGCTGCCACAGACCTGGTTGTAGACATCGAAGGCCACCGCCTTGTGCTCGGTTTCCTCCAGGGCGTGCCAGCGCCACAGGCGTGCCATCACCGGGTGCGCGCCCTGCATATGGCGCGAGTCGCGCAGCAGGCCATCGGCCATGATCGCGGTGATATGTTCCAGGGCTGCGGTAGCTGCCAGCTGGCGCTGCGGCGAGAACTTCTTCTGGGTGAAGCGGATGCGCGCCTGGGCGCGTTTTTCGATGCGGGTGATGTCGTAACCCAGGTCTTTCAGGCGCTGGCTGTATTCCAGATGTTCGCGGCTGTGATGCCCCTCCTGGCCGATAAAGCCACGGATCTGCTCGCGCAGTACCGGGTCCTCGATCTGCTCGCGGAAGTGGCGCACCGAGTCGATAAAGAAGCGCTCGCCATCGGGAAACAACACCGACATGGCATCGAACAGGTGGGTCTTGAAGGCATCGCCGCTGTGCCAGTGGCGGGGCAGGGGATCGGGAAAGGCGAAATCCATATGCCGGGGACGAATCTGCAAACCTTCCGGGGTGGTGCTGGCCATACTGACTCCATTATTGAGTGACGAGTACAGCTGCACTATGGAACCGTCGAAGCGGCTGGCACAGGTTGATAACAGCCAATCTTTCGGTCATTTATGGCCGGTGACTCCTGAGGCCATATTCATTGTCCAGCCCAAAGCCTTGAGCCAGAGCGCGCTGCAGGCCTTTTGGCTGGGGGCTGGCCTGGCAGCTGTGTGCTTATCCTGATGGTCGACAGGGCGCCAGTTGGTACTTTAGTCCATCGAGGCCTTGCTGCCGGCGGCGGGCCGAGGTTATGGTCAGGGCAGGTTATATGCGGCCAGATAACGATAAGAAGCCTATGAAAGCGACCCTCAATTTCACTGCCGAACTGGTGCCGGTGGCCTATGCCGCCGCCCTGCTGGATCTGGTCGAAGAACTGGGCGTGCCACGCGCCGAGCTGTTCGAAACGGCCCGGGTGCGGCCCGAGGTGCTGGGCAACCCCCAGGGCCGGTTGTCCTTTATCGACTTTACCCAGCTGGCCACCTGCGCCCTGCAGCGCTGCGACGAACCGGCCCTGGGCCTGCTGCTGGGGCAGCGGCTGAATGTCTCCACCCACGGCATCCTTGGCTACGCCGTGCTGTCCAGCGCCAACCTGGGCAAGGCCATGCAGTTCGCCCTAAAGTACTACCGCATTCTCGGTCTGACCTACGAACTGGAACAGCACGAGCAGGATGGTCGGGTCGAACTGCGCGCCCGCGAGTC
>JBFHPI010000540.1:0-1891 GCA_041592855.1 Pseudomonas sp. | reverse complement strand
TAGGAGGTAATCGCCCGTTTGGCCATGGCCAGGCCTGCCTGAGCCTCATCCACCACCACGATACGCGCCTCATTGAGCTGATGCTGGGCAAAGGACTCAGCCTCATCTCCGGGCTTGGCCTGGGTTGGGCGACTATCGCGGCCCTGACCTTTTTCCAGGCTGGCCACCATGCCTTCAACATAAAGCACGGCATCAGCCAGTTTGAGTAGTTGCTGAGCCGGCGGTGGACTGTCTTCGCGCCAGGCACCGACAAACGGCAATTGGGCATTGAGTGAATTGCCCGCCGAACTCAAACCGACCATGCCCAGGGTCTTGCTCAGCTTGCCGAGCAATGCGTGCAGGTTGACCAGACTGTCGGCATTCAGGGTGCCGCGTTCGATCAGGTCGAGCATGTCCTTGACGCTAGCCAGCTCCTCGCGGATAGCCGCGCTCAAAGAGCGCATAACCGCTTGCCCGGGGCCGGCCAGGCGCTGGTATTCCTCTTCAAGAAGATGATCGGTAAAGGGCAGCGAAGTGAGGGCAAAAATCTCTCGAATCGGTGTAACCAGCGCACCTCGAGTGTCAGCCAGGGCCACCAGATACAGCAGTTCCTTGAGCAAATTGCGCGGCGCTTCATATTGGCCATTGGCCAATAATTGCTTGAGCTCACGGTCGATGCGGGAGAACAGCTTCTTGCGCGACTTGCGTGGCAACAACTGCCCCTCCAGCTGGGCTTCGACCGCAGCTGCGGCGATCCAGCACAGGCGGCCGCGAGGCTCATTGGCGAACAGGCTATCCAGACGCACCAGCGCTCGGCCCATCAATCTGAGGCTGGCCTGGGCATTCTGTTCACGAATAAAACCCAGCAAGCCAACCTGATACATGTGCCGCAGACGCCGGCCCTCGCTCTCCTTGGCAGCAGCATCCAATGCCACGGGGGCTGTACGGGGCCGCGGATGATCGAGGCGTACACTGAAGAAGAAACTCTCCGCCAGCGGGGCCTGACCGCCGGCCTGGCGCAGATCGTTGATCGCCGGCAACAACAACTCCGGCATCTCCTGACGATTGGCCTCGACATTTTCCAGGTAGCGGCGCAGCACATGCAGGGCATTGCTCAGGGCCGAAAGCTGAGTGTCACGTTCATTGCCCGCGCCGGTGGGGATATCAGTGGCCTGATCCAGCACTTCCTGAGCCAGTAGCTCGGCACCCGCCAGCTCGATCAGGTTGAGGGTGCCGCGCACCTGGTGCAGGCTTTCCACCGCCTGCTGCAGCAGGCTGCCGTTATGCCGGTCGGCGATAAACTGTTCGAGGCTCGACTCCGCCTCTTCCATGGTGGTGAAGAGTTCGTCGCGAACCAGACTGAGAGAACTTGCGCCAGAAGCCATGGATCAATGCGCCTCCCGCGCCGCTAGGTCATTCAGGGGGAAGGACGGCATCAGTCGGCGAACTCCGGCTTCTGCTTGCTCATGTGCGCAGCCATGGCCACCCGCAGGTCCACCGACTGCAGCATGGCAGCATTCCAGGTGGCGATATATTCGAGGCCATCGTCGACACGGTGGTCGCGCATATAACGGATCATTTCCTTGGTGCCGCGCACGGCAATCGGCGACTTCGCGGCTATTTCCCGAGCGATGCCCATCACCCCGTCAAGCAGCGCTTCGGAGCTTTCATAGGTGCGATTGACCAGGCCGATCCGCTGGGCCTCGACGCCGTCGATGGTGCGCCCGGTATAGGCCAGTTCACGCATCATGCCGTCGCCGATAATCCGCGGCAGACGCTGCAAGGTGCCCACATCGGCGGCCATGCCGATATCGATTTCCTTGATGGAGAACTGCGCGTCCAACGTCGAGTAACGCATATCGCAGGCCGATACCAGGTCGATGGCACCGCCCAGGCAATAACCGTGGATGGC
>JBFHPI010000539.1:0-1904 GCA_041592855.1 Pseudomonas sp. | reverse complement strand
TAGGGGTCAATCATAAAGTCCTTGCGGATCACCGGCAGGCTGCAGGCGGCCCGGGCTTCGCGCAGGTACTGATCGCTGCCCTGGAAAAAATCCACATCGGTGAGCACCGACAGGCAGGTGGCGCCGCCGGCCTGGTAGCTCTGGGCGATCTCGGCGGGCACGAAGTGCTCGCGCAGCACGCCCTTGCTCGGCGAGGCCTTCTTGATCTCGGCAATTACCGCCGGTTGCTTGCGCGCGGCCTGCTCCAGCAGGGCGCGGGCGAAACCGCGGGGGGCATCGGCGCTGCGGGCCAGTTGCTCGATCTCGGCGAGGCTGGCGATCAGCTTGCGCTGGGCGACTTCCTCGACCTTGCGGGCGACGATCTTTTCCAGAACTGTAGGCACGCTCACCCGGCATTCTCCTGCTTGTAGACGGCGGTAAAGGACACCAGCTCCTGCAACTTCTCCCAGGCAAGGCCGGTATGCAGGGCATCGTGGGCGCGCTGCACGCCCTCCTTGAGGGTAGCAGCCAGATCGGCGGCGTAGATCGCCGCACCGGCGTTGAGGGCAATCATGTCGGCGGCCTTCTGGCCCTGCTCGGTCTTGCGCTTGGTCAGGGCATCGCGGATCAGCGCCAGGGACTCGGCGGCATCGTCCACGGTCAGGCCGATCAGGCTCTGGCTCTTGATGCCGAAGTCTTCCGGCTGGATGACGTATTCGCTGACCACGCCCTCCTTGAGCTCGGCGACGAAGGTCGGCGCGGCCAGGCTGATCTCGTCCAGGCCATCCTGGGCATGCACCACCAGCACGTGCTCGCTGCCCAGGCGCTGCAGCACCTCGGCCAGGGGCCGGCACAGGGCCTTGCTGAACACACCGAGGACCTGATGCTTGACCCCGGCCGGGTTGGTCATGGGGCCGAGCATATTGAAGATGGTGCGCAGGCCCAGCTCGCGGCGCGGGCCGATGGCGTACTTCATCGCGCCATGGTGGGCCGGAGCGAACATAAAGCCGACGCCGACGCTTTCCACGCAGCGCGCCACCTGCTCGGGACTCAGGTTGAGGTAGACCCCGGCAGCTTCCAGCAGGTCGGCACTGCCGCTCTTGCCGGAGACCGCACGGTTGCCATGCTTGGCCACCTGGCCACCGGCGGCGGCCACCACAAAGGCGGCGGCGGTGGAGACGTTGAAGATATTCATGCCGTCGCCGCCGGTGCCGCAGGTGTCGACCAGATGACTGGCATTGATGCGCACTGGCGCGGCCAGTTCACGCATGATCTGCGCGGCACCGACGATCTCGTCGATGGTCTCGCTCTTCATGCGCAGGCCCATAAGGAAGGCGCCGATCTGCGCGTCGCTGCACTGGCCGGTCATGATCTCGCGCATCACGTCCTGCATCTCGGCGGTGTTCAGATCCAGCTGGCTGACCACCCGGTTAAGGGCTTCCTTGATATTCATGGACGCAGGCCTCCTTGTTGCTTGAGGAAGTTGGCGAACAGCTCATGGCCCTGTTCGGTGAGAATCGACTCGGGGTGAAACTGTACGCCCTCGATATGCAGGGTCTTGTGCCGCAGGCCCATGATTTCGTCCACTTCGCCGTTTTCAAACTGGGTCCAGGCGGTGACTTCCAGGCACTCGGGCAGGGTTTCACGCTTGACCACCAGGGAATGGTAGCGGGTCACGGTCAGCGGATTGTTGAGGCCGGCGAACACGCCCAGGTCATGGTGAAACACCGGGCTGGTCTTGCCGTGCATCACCTGACGGGCGCGCACCACGTCGCCGCCAAAGGCCTGACCGATGCTCTGGTGGCCCAGGCACACCCCGAGGATCGGCAGCTTGCCGGCGAAACGCCTGAGCAGCGGAACCGAGATCCCGGCCTCGTTCGGTGTGCACGGACCCGGCGAGATCACGATCCGCGCGGGCGCGAGCT
>JBFHPI010000538.1:0-1911 GCA_041592855.1 Pseudomonas sp. | reverse complement strand
GCCCGGCCTGCAGGGATGACTCGGCGACGCCCACGCTCAGCGACAGTGGGCGCCCTGTGTCACGCTGAAACCGCTGCTGGGCCTTATTCAGGCGCTGCAGCACCTCTTCACTGCTGCTGTAGTGACTGGCCAGTACAACAAACTCATCACCGCCCAGGCGAGCCACCACATCGGTGCTGCGAAACAGCGACTTAAGCAGATTGGCTGCATCCACCAGCATGGCATCGCCGGCGGCATGGCCGAAGTGATCATTGGCATGTTTCAGGTGATCCAGATCAGCATAGAGCAACAGATTGCGCCCTTGCCGCCGGCGCGCTGCCTGCAATTCCCGCTCGGCCAGCAGGAGAAAGCCGCGGCGGTTATACAGCCCGGTCAACTCGTCGGTCAGGGACATCTGCCGTACCAGTTGCTCGGCCCGCAGCCGATCAGCCACCTCGGCCTGCAATTGTTGATTGGCTGCGGCCAACTGGGCCGTGCGTTCTTCGACTCGTCGCTCAAGTTCGACATACAGCTGGACATTTTCCAGAGCCACCGAGGTGGAGTCGGCCATAGCCTGAAGCATTTCCACCTGTTCCGTGGTGGCGCGGTACTGCTGGGCCCAGTAGGTGCCGATGGCGCCTATGGGCTGCAGGGTGCGAATGGGCACCATCACCAGGCTTTTGACGAAAGTCGGCCGGTACACCTCATGGGGCACCCGTGAGTCCTGGTAGATATCTTCGATCACCGTGGCCTGGCGATTAAGCATGGCCCAGCCGCTGATACAGACATCAAGGGGAAAACGCTGGCCCTTCCATAGAGGGCAGATGGCATCTTCATCGCGATAGAAACACTGCTCGCCTTCGCGCAGGACAAAGGTGGCACCATCGGCGCCAACCAGCTCGCGCGCCGCATGGCGGACAACCTCGGCAACAGCATCCAGATCCCTTGCCATGGACAACTCCTGCACGGCCTGGATCAGCCGTTTTGCATGATTTGCACTGGTCATGGAACACCTCGCCTGGTCACTCCTCGCTGACCATTTGCCCTGTAGCCGGTCATTACAGAATAGCAGTGTCAGTCGCGACGCGACGGCGACAGCAGCTCGATCTTGTAACCATCCGGGTCCTCGACAAAGGCCAGGATGCTAGTGCCGTGCTTCATCGGCCCCGGCTCACGGGTGATCTTGCCGCCACGGGCGCGGATGTCCTCGCAGGCCTTGTAGACGTCTTCGACTTCCAGGGCGATATGGCCGTAACCGGTGCCCAGCTCGTAGCTGTCCACACCCCAGTTGTGGGTCAGTTCGATCACGCTGTTGTGCGCCTCGTCGCCGTAGCCGACGAAGGCGAGGGTGAACTGACCGTCCGGGTAATCCTTGCGGCGCAGCAGGGTCATGCCCAGCACTTCGGTATAAAAAGCGATCGACTTGTCCAGATCGCCAACGCGCAGCATGGTGTGCAGCAGTCTCATCAGATTTCTCCTCGTCTATAAACGCAAACCCCGGCTTATGGCCGGGGCTTGTTGTGGCGCAGGCGCTCCAGCCTATCAGAGCATCTTGCGCCCTTTGCCCGCCGCGATACGCATACGCAGGGCGTTGAGCTTGATAAAGCCGGCCGCGTCCTGTTGATTGTAGGCGCCGCCATCTTCTTCGAAGGTGGCGATATTGGCGTCGAACAGCGAATCGTCGGACTTGCGGCCGGTGACGATAACGTTGCCCTTGTACAGTTTCAGGCGCACCACACCGTTCACGTTGGCCTGGGAGGCGTCGATCATCTGCTGCAGCATCAGACGCTCCGGGCTCCACCAGAAACCGTTGTAGATCAGGCTGGCGTATTTCGGCATCAGCTCGTCTTTCAGGTGAGCCACTTCGCGGTCGAGCGTGATGGATTCTATCGCGCGGTGGGCGCGCAGCATGATCGTGCCGCCGGGGGTTTC
>JBFHPI010000537.1:0-1931 GCA_041592855.1 Pseudomonas sp. | reverse complement strand
GCCGATCCCGCCCAGGTTCAGCGCACCACTACCGCGCGCCAGGCCAACCCCCAATACCGCCCCCACCAGGGTATGCGTGGTCGACACCGGCAGGCCGATGGCCGAGGCGCCTACCACGGTAGTAGCGGTGGCCAGCTCGGCAGCGAAGCCGCGGCTCGGGGTCAGCTCGGTGATTTCCTTGCCGATGGTGGCGATCACCTTATAGCCATAGGTAGCCAGGCCAACCACGATGCCCACGGCGCCCAGCAGCAGCACCCAGCTCGGCAGCGCCGCCTTGGCGCCGACCGCCTCACCCCCGCTCTGGATCACGCCGACAACGGCCGCCAGCGGCCCTACCGCATTGGCCACATCGTTGGAGCCGTGGGCAAAGGCCATGGAACAGGCGGTGAAGATCATCAGGACGGCGAACACCTTTTCCACGCTGGCATAGTGGAAATCCTTGTCAGCCTCCACATCGATCTTGATCCGGCTGAGCAGGGCAACACCCAACAGCATCACCGCAGCGCCGACTGCCAAGGACAGGATAAGGCTCTGGCCACTGGAAAGATTCAGACCCAGGTGCTTGAGGCCCTTGGACAGGGTCATGATCGACACCATAAAGCCGGTGGCGAACATATAAAGAGGTACAAAACGCTTGGCGTTGAGGAAGGGCTCGTCGGTGTCGATGATCAGCTTCTGCACGCTGACGAACAGACCAAAGGCGACGATGCCGGACAACAGCGGCGACACCACCCAGCTGGCCACGATGGGACCGACCCCGGACCAGTTGACTGCATCCATGGAAATACCCACGGCGCCGAAGCCGATCACCGCACCCACGATGGAGTGGGTAGTAGAGACCGGCCAGCCGCGGGTCGAGGCCACCAGCAACCAGGTGCCGGCCGCCAGCAACGCGGACATCATGCCCAGCACCATCAGTTCCGGCGGAATCATATCGGCCCGAACGATGCCGCCCTTGATGGTTTCCGTCACCTGGCCGCCGGCCAGATAGGCCCCGGCGAATTCGAACACCATGGCGATCAGAATCGCCTGCTTGATGGTCAGGGCACGGGAGCCCACCGAGGTGCCCATGGCATTTGCCACATCATTGGCGCCCACGCCCCAGGCCATGAAAAAGCCGAACAGGCAGGCGAGCAGCAGCAATACGAGGCCGTAGTCCGCAATCAGAGACATAAATAATTAATCCGTAGATTCCAGAAAGGACACTGGCGCTTAGCGCGCCAGCAGTTGTTCCAGTCGGTTACCGACGCGCTCGGCGCGGTCGGCCACATCACCGATCCACTCGATGATCTGATAGAGAATCATCACATCGACCGGAGGAAGATCCTTCTCCAGTTTGAACAGGGCGCGACGCACCTCGATCTGCATCAGGTCGGTGTCGCGCTCGATCTGCTCCAGCTCCATGACCATGGACTCGACCAGCGCCGCCTCGCGGCCACCGAAACCGGTTTCCAGCAGCTCATCCAGTTCGTTCATGGCCTTCAGGGCCTGGGCGCTGGCGTCCACGGTGCGCTGCACAAAGGCGCGCATCAAGGGCTGCAGCGACTCGGGAATGGCCATCTCGCGGCCGAGCATCAGCCCGGCGATGTCCTTGGCGCGGTTGGCCACTTTGTCCTGTACACTGAGCAGCTCCAGCAGATCCGAGCGCGGCACAGGCAGGAACAGGCTTTTCGGCAGGTGCAGGCGCACGCTCTTTTTGAGCTTGTCGGCTTCATGCTCCAGAGCGGCCATTTCCTTTTGCACCTGCTCGACCTTGGCCCAATCCATAGCCATCACGGCTTCGAAGAAGGGCACCAGGTTGGCTGCACACTCGTGGGCTTTGGCGAAATGCTTCTGCATCGGCCCGATAGGCGAACGACCGAACAGACTGGCGAATGGGTTGGCTGGCATAGGGTAGACCCCGGCGTTGAGAAGTCGGCAAGTATAGGGAT
>JBFHPI010000536.1:0-1934 GCA_041592855.1 Pseudomonas sp. | reverse complement strand
GCCTTGAGCATGGCGGCGTCGATCTTGGCTTTTTTCAGCGCCTCGTCGCCAGCGGGCTTGGCGGCGGGCGCCGGGGCCTGATCCTGCAGGCTGGCGACGGTTTTCTCGGCGGCTTCCAGCTGCTGGCGCAGGCGGGCGATCTCGGCTTGCTGATCGTCGTCCGGGGCTTCGAGTTTTTCCAGCTTGCGCAGCTGGGCCTTGAGCATGGCGGCGTCGATCTTGGCCTTTTTCAGAGCCTCGTCGCCAGCGGGCTTGGCGGCGGGCGCCGGGGCCTGATCCTGCAGGCTGGCCACGGCTTTCTCGGCGGCTTCCAGTTGCTGACGCAGGCGGGCGATCTCGGCTTGCTGGTCGTCATCCGGGGCTTCGAGTTTTTCCAGCTTGCGCAGCTGGGCCTTGAGCATGGCGGCGTCGATCTTGGCTTTTTTCAGCGCCTCGTCGCCGGCGGGTTTGGCTGCCGGTGCTGGGGCACTGGCCTGGGCGGCTTCCAGGGCCTTTTGTGCGGCCTGGGCGGCTGCACGCAGCTCGACAACCTGGGCCTGCAGCTCGGCGGTATCATGCTGGGCCAGCTGTTTCTCGGCCTTTTTCAGCGCCACCTGGGCCATGCTGGCCTCGATCTTGAGTTTCTTCAGCGCTTCGTCGGCCGGGGCGGCTGTAGCTAAGGGGGCCTCGGCCTGAGCCGCCTTGGCCCGGGCGGCCTTCTCGGCGCGGGCGCGGCGCTCGGCTTCCTTCTGTTCCTCGGCGCGGCGCAGGCGTTCCTGGCGCTGCTCGAAGCGCTGCTTGGAGTGTTCGGCTTTCAGCTGCTTCTGTTCCAGCTCGCGGATTTCCGCCTTGGCCGCGCGGTAGTACTGCACCAGGGGAATGCTGGAGGGGCAGACATAGGCGCAGGCGCCGCACTCGATGCAGTCGAACAGGTTGTGCGCCTTGAGCTGCTCGTGCTCCTGGCCGAGGGCGAAGAAGTGCAATTGCTGCGGCAGCAGGCTGGCCGGGCAGGCCTCGGCGCATTCGCCGCAGCGGATGCACGGCATGGCCGGCGGCGGCGGCGGCAGCTCGGCGGCGGTACTGGCCAGCAGGCAGTTGGCGGTCTTGATCAGGGGTACGTCGAGGCTGGGCAGGGTAAAGCCCATCATCGGCCCGCCCATAATCAGACGATTCAGTTTGGCCTGATCCAGCCCGGCAAACGCCAGCAACTCGCCTACCGGCGTGCCCAGCAGCACCTCGACATTGCCCGGGCGGGCCAGGGCTTCACCGGTCAGAGTGGTGACGCGCGAGATCAATGGGCGGCCCAGCACCACGGCCTCGTGAACGGCCACACAGGTGCCGACGTTCTGGCAAAGGATACCGATATCGGCCGGCAGCCCGCCGCTGGGGACTTCCACGCCGGTCAGGATCTGAATCAGCTGCTTCTCGCCACCGGAGGGGTATTTGGTGGGAAACACGCGGACCTGATAACTGCGCTCGCTGCAGGCCGAACGCATGGCAGCGATGGCCTCGGGCTTGTTGTCCTCGATGCCGATCAGCACCTGCTCGGGCTGGATCAACTGCACCAGGATGTCGATGCCGGAGACCAGTTCACTGGCGCGCTCACGCATCAGCAGGTCGTCGGCGGTGATATAGGGCTCGCACTCGGTGCCGTTGATGATCAGGGTATGGATCTTCTGCGTCGGCCGCGCGGTGAGCTTGACCGCCGTGGGAAAACCGGCACCGCCCAGACCACTTATGCCAGCCTCGCGGATCAGCGCCAGCAGCTCGCTGGCGTCCATATGCCGGTAGTCGGCATGGGGCGTCAACTCGACCCACTCGTCCAGGCCGTCGCTGTCGATCACGATGGCCGGGGCCAGCATGCCGGAGACATGGGGGTAGGGCTGCGGGCCGATAAAACTGACGGTGCCGGAGGTGGGTGCATGCAGCGGTGCGCTGACAAAGCCGTTGGCCTC
>JBFHPI010000535.1:0-1941 GCA_041592855.1 Pseudomonas sp. | reverse complement strand
GGGCGGCCCTACCAGGCAGAGTACAGGGCCTTTGAGCTTTTTCACCCGTTTCTGCACAGCGAGGTATTCGAGAATGCGCTCCTTGACCTCCTCCAAACCATAATGATCGGCATCCAGAATGGTCTCGGCCCGCGCCAGATCAAGGCGCACCTTGCTCTCGGCCTTCCACGGCACATTCACCAGCCAGTCGATATAGGAGCGCACCACGGTGGCTTCTGCCGACATGGGAGACATCTGCTTGAGCTTGTTCAACTCGGCCGTGGCCTTGGCGTGGGCCTCCTTGCTCATACCAGCGTTCTCGATGCGCTTCTTCAGCTCATCCAGTTCGCCCACACCCTCTTCACCATCGCCTCGTTCCTTCTGACTGGCCTTCATCTGCTCATTCAGGTAGTACTCGCGCTGGCTGCGCTCCATCTGCTTCTTGACCCGGCCACGGATGCGCTTCTCAACCTGCAGCAGATCGATCTCGGCATCCAGCAAGGCCAATACATGCTCGACCCGCGCCGACAGATCGGTGATCTCCAGGATCTCCTGTTTCTGCTCGATCTTCAGCACCATATGGGCCGCCATGGTATCGACCAGTCGGCCCGGCTCATCAATGCCGTTAAGCGAAGCCAGAACTTCGGCCGGAACCTTCTTGCCCAGCTGTACATACTGTTCGAACTGGCTGAGCAGGCTGCGCACAAAGACTTCCGCCTCACGCTCGGCTGCATCCACTTCGTCGATCAGCTGCACCTCGGCCCGACAATAACCGTCCGCCTCGATAAACTGCTCGATCTCACCGCGTTGCTCGCCCTCAACCAGCACCTTGACCGTACCATCGGGCAGCTTGAGCAGCTGCAACACGGTGGCCACGGTGCCGACCCGATACAGGCCGGCTTCATCCGGATCATCGTCGGCCGGGTTACGCTGGGCCACCAGCAGGATCTGCTTTTCGCCAGTCATGGCCGCTTCCAGCGCTTCAATGGATTTTTCGCGCCCGACGAACAGCGGGATGACCATGTGCGGATAGACCACGACATCGCGCAGCGGCAGGAGAGGCAATTCGATGGTTGTCTTCATGATATTCGGCTCTACAACGGCCATACGGCCTAATTCAGTTGGGAGGACCCTTGCAGCTAAGATGGGGGCAGCCCAGACAAAAAACAAGCATTGCCAGAGGAAAAGCAAAGGGGCCCGTAGGCCCCTTGCTTTCAGCATGTTACGAACGCATCAGGCGTCTGGTGCAACCTTGGCGGGCGGCTCGCTGTTCTCGTAAATCAGCAGCGGTTTGGAACTGCCTTCGATCACACTTTCATCGATCACCACCTTGCTGACATCAGACTGCGAGGGGATTTCGTACATGGTATCGAGCAGCACGCCTTCAAGAATCGAACGCAGGCCACGGGCGCCAGTCTTGCGCTCCAGGGCCTTGTGCGCCACCGACTTGAGGGCATCGGGACGAAACTCCAGCTCCACCCCTTCCATCTCGAACAGCTTGGCGTATTGCTTGGTCAGGGCGTTCTTAGGTTCGGAGAGGATCTGCACCAAGGCGGCCTCGTCCAGCTCATCGAGCGTGGCGATAACTGGCAGACGACCGACGAACTCGGGGATCAGGCCAAACTTGACCAGATCGTCCGGCTCCACCGCCCGCAGCGACTCACCAACCTTCTTGCCCTCTTCCTTGCTGCGCACCTCGGCATTGAAGCCGATGCCGCCCTTGGTCGAACGCCCCTGGATAACCTTCTCCAGACCGGAGAAGGCGCCGCCACAGATAAACAGGATATTGCGCGTATCCACCTGCAGGAACTCCTGCTGCGGATGCTTGCGCCCACCCTGGGGCGGCACCGACGCGACGGTGCCCTCGACGAGCTTCAGCAGCGCCTGCTGCACTCCCTCGCCGGACACGTCGCGGGTGATGGACGGGTTGTCGGACTTGCGCGAGATCTTGTCGATCTCGTC
>JBFHPI010000534.1:0-1944 GCA_041592855.1 Pseudomonas sp. | reverse complement strand
CAGGGTGCCCTGGACCAGGCCGAGCAGGTTCTGCAGGTATTGGCCACGGCCCTGCGCCGTAGCGAGATGCGCGCGCGGTTGCTGATTATCGAGGCCAACCAGTTGGTACTGGCTGCCGCTGGACAGAACCCGGCGCGGCAGCTGAGCGGCCTCAGCCGTCTGGTGGAAGGCTATGGCATCGTCAACATCAACCGCTCGGTGTTTGACGAAGCGCCAGGTTTGGCGGCCGGCATCCTGCGCCTGGCCGAGGCCGGGCTGCTGACCCTGCCTGAGCGCTACCGGCAGCTCTATGGGGAGTTTCTCCAGGGGCAGACCGAGTTGGCAGAAGGGCGGGTGGTAACTGAACCGTTGACCGAGCGCGAAATGGAGGTGCTCGAGTGTCTGCTGGCCGGTCTGTCCAACAGCCAGATCAGCGACCGCACCGGGATCGCCCTGTCCACCACCAAATGGCACCTGAAAAACATCTACGCCAAGCTCCAGGTCTCCAGCCGCACTGAGGCCATTCTCAGCCTGCGCCGTAGCGCCCCCTGATTGCCCCGCCCCCTCCGGGGGGAGGGGGCGCCCGTTTGCCTCCCTGCCTTAGGCTCCCGATGCGGCTGCCATCCGGCGTCGCCATGTCCGTACAACAATAACAACGGGAGCCTTGTCATGTCGGTATGGGTCACTTGGCCAGCTTTAACCAAGCTGGGAACGCTGGGGGTCGTCTCCGGCCTGCTGGTGCTGGCGGTCGAGCGCCAGGCACTGTTCGAGAACAATCTGTTTGACGTGGAGAACTACGCTGCCTACAACGCCGCCATCGAGTGTGATGCCCGCAGTCTGGCGGCCCGTACCGAGGATGGCACCTGCAACATCCTCGACAATCCGGCCGAGGGCTCGGTGTATCGGCGTTTCGGGCGTAACGTCGACCCAGCCGTGACCCATGGTGAAAGCAGCACCTTGCTCAGCCCCAACCCGCGCGAGGTGAGCAACAGCCTGATGGCGCGCGGCGAGTTCAAGCCCGCACCGAGCCTGAACTTTATCGCCGCCGCCTGGATTCAGTTTATGGTCCATGACTGGTTCGACCATGGGCCTAACACCGAGGCCGACCCGATTCAGGTGCCCCTGCCGGCCGGCGATGTGCTGGGCACGGGCAGCCTGTCGGTGCGCCGTACCCAGGCGGACCCCAGCCGTACTCCGGCGGAGGCGGCCAAGCCGCAGACCTACCGCAACCACAACACCCATTGGTGGGATGGCTCGCAGCTGTATGGCAGCAGCAAGGCAAGCAACGACAAGGTGCGGGCCTTTGTCGATGGCAAGCTCAAGGTCAATGCCGACGGCAGCCTGCCCACCGAGCTGCTCAGTGGCAAGCCGATCACCGGTTTCAGCGAGAACTGGTGGCTGGGTCTGAGCATGCTGCACCAGCTGTTTACCCTGGAGCACAACGCCATCGCCAGCAAGCTCAAGCAGGCCTATCCGGGCCAGAGCGACCAGTGGCTGTATGACCGTGCGCGTCTGATCAACTCGGCGCTGATGGCCAAGATCCACACCGTGGAATGGACCCCGGCGGTAATCGCCAACCCCATTACCGAACGCGCCATGTACTCCAACTGGTGGGGCCTGCTCGGTCAGGGTGGCCCGCGTGACGATTTCCAGGCCGAAGTGCGCATGCTGCAGGAAGACCTGGCTCGCTCCGATTCCTTCGTCAAGCGCATCCTCGGCTTTGACCCGAATGTCGCTCCCGGTGTCGGCAATAGCGCCATCGACCATGCCCTGACCGGTATCGTCGGTTCCACCGCGCCGAACAACTACGGGGTGCCCTTTACCCTGACCGAGGAGTTTGTCGCGGTCTATCGCATGCACCCGCTGATGCGCGACGACGTGCAGGTCTACGATATCGGTTCCAACCAGCTGAGCCGCAGCATTGCCCTGCAGGACACCCGCGACCGCGATGCCGAGCAGCTGCTG
>JBFHPI010000533.1:0-1950 GCA_041592855.1 Pseudomonas sp. | reverse complement strand
GTGAGAGTCTTCCATGTCCCATCGAATCGTGGTCGTAGGCGGGGGCGCCGGCGGCCTGGAGCTGGCCACTCGCCTGGGTAGGAGCCTGGGCAAGCGCGGCCAGGCGCAGATCACCCTGGTCGACGCCAACCTGACCCACATCTGGAAGCCGCTGCTGCACGAGGTGGCGGCCGGCTCGCTGAACTGCTCGGATGACGAGCTCAACTACGTCGCTCAGGCGAAGTGGAATCACTTCGAATTCCAGCTCGGGCGCATGATTGGCCTGGACCGCAACAACAAGCGCATCACCCTGGCCGCGACGCTCGACGAGGATGGCGAAGAATTGCTGAGCGAGCGCCAGCTCGGCTACGACAGCCTGGTGATCGCGGTCGGCAGCACCACAAATGATTTCGCCACCCCCGGGGCCGCCGAGCACTGCCTGTTCCTCGACACTCGCGCCCAGGCTGAGCGCTTCCACCAGCAACTGCTCAGCCATTACATGCGTGCCCATGCCGGAAAAGGCGACAGCAGCGAGCAGATCAGCGTGGCCATTGTCGGCGCCGGCGCCACCGGAGTCGAACTGGCCGCCGAACTGCACCACGCCGCCCACGAGCTGGCCGCCTACGGTCTGGACAGCATTCGTCCGGAAAACATGCGCATCACCCTGATCGAAGCCGGGCCACGCGTGCTGCCCGCCCTGCCCGAACGGATCAGCAAGCCGGTGCATCAGACCCTGGAAAAGCTCGGCGTCACCGTACTCACGGGGGCTGCGGTCAGCCAGGTGACCCGTGACGCCCTGCATACCGCCCAGGGCCAGGTCATTCCGGCCAGCCTCAAGGTATGGGCCGCGGGCATCCGCGCCCCCGGCTTTCTCAAGGAGATCGACGGGCTGGAGAGCAACCGCATCAACCAGCTGCAGGTACGCCCGACCCTGCAGACCACCCGCGACGACAACATCTTCGCCTTCGGTGACTGCGCCGCCTGCCCACAACCGGGCGAAGAAGGCCGCAACGTACCGCCCCGGGCCCAGGCCGCACACCAGCAGGCCTCGATGCTGGCCAAGTCGCTTAAACTGCGTATCGAGGGCAAACCGCTGCCGGAATACCGCTACCGCGACTACGGCTCGCTGATCTCGCTGTCGACCTTCTCGGCGGTGGGCAACCTGATGGGTAACCTGACTGGCAGCGTGATGCTGGAAGGCTGGCTGGCGCGCATGTTCTACATTTCGCTTTATCGCATGCACCAGATCGCCCTGTACGGTGTGACCCGCACGCTGCTGATGATGCTGGCCGACCGCATCGGCCGCAGCACCGAACCGCGCCTTAAGCTGCACTGAACCTGGCAGCGGCCCCGGCAAATGCCGGGCCGCCGTTGCATGGCGCCATATGCGAGTAAATCGCAGGCAAGAAAAAACCCGCCATCTAGGCGGGTTTTCCATGTTGGTGGGTCGTGTAGGATTCGAACCTACGACCAATTGGTTAAAAGCCAACTGCTCTACCAACTGAGCTAACGACCCTGAATTGGTCGGGGTAGGGGGATTCGAACTCCCGACATCCTGCTCCCAAAGCAGGCGCGCTACCGGACTGCGCTATACCCCGGTGGAAAGATTGGCTCCGCGACCAGGACTCGAACCTGGGACCCAATGATTAACAGTCATTTGCTCTACCGACTGAGCTATCGCGGAACGTAGCATCTTCCATCCCTGTTGCGGGCCTTGCCGTTAAGCGTTTCCCGTATCAGAGGCGCGCCATTTTACGTTTCCAGAACGCCCTGTCAACCCCTTAAATTGCTTTTATGACAATGATTTGCAGCCTTCGAGCGAGCTGCTATATGTTCCAGCATTACCTGCCTTGCGCAGGGCGCGCCAACCATGAGGTTTACCCAGGACAGGTTATGAGCACTCAGGGCACACCACCCGACACACCACAAAAGCTGGCCAACCGTAATATCCAGCCCCGCCACGGCGAACTG
>JBFHPI010000532.1:0-1977 GCA_041592855.1 Pseudomonas sp. | reverse complement strand
TCTTCGATCCACAGGCCCAGTTCGGTGCTGGTACGGCCAATGGCTTCGGCGGCGCTGAGGCCAAACTGCTGCTCGAAGGTCTGGTTGACTTCGAGCATGCGCCCGCTGTCCATGTCGATCAGGGCGATGATGTCGGGGCAGTGGTGGAACACCGAGGCGAATTTCTGTTCGGACAAGGCCAGGGCCTGGGCGGTCTGTTTTTCCGCGGTGATGTCGATCATCAGGCCGCGCAGGTCGTCGCAACTGGCCTGGGCGCTGAGGGTGACGATATCGCGCACCCAGATGATGCGCCCGTCGGCGGCGAGCATGCGGTAGTCCATGCTGTGGTCGCGGCCGGCCAGGGTTTCGCTGCGGCAGTAATCCAGGGTGCGCTGCATATCCTCGGGGTGCATGACGCGGCCGAGAAAGTCCGGCTGCAGCCATTCGTGCAGCGGGTAACCCAGCCATTTTTCCGCCTGGGGCGCGACGTAGGTGAAGCAGAAGTCGCTGGCGCGCATCTGCCAGGTGATGGCGTTGAAGTTCTCCACCAGGCCGCGGTAGTGCGCCTCGCTGTTGCGCAGTTGTTCTTCCAGACGGCTGCGGTTGGCCATTTCCTGGCGCAGGCGCTGGTTGATGCGCAGGATGCTGGCGATGATCAGCAGCGCCACCAGCAGACCTGGCAGGCCGAACAGGATCAGGCTGCGCCAGAACGGGCGGCGGTCGATCAGCCCCTGTACCCAGCGATCCTGGATGGCTTGCATCTGGGCCGGGCCAAGGTCGGCGAAGACCTTGTCGAGAATGCCGATCAATACGGCCTGATCCTTCGGCGCGGCCATGGTCAGCTGGTAGCGGTATGGGGTTTCACCGTTGACCAGGATGCCGTCGAGCTTGAGCTGGCGCAGGTTCCATACGCTGGAGGCGAGGTCGCCGACCATGGCGTCGGCCTCGCCGGTGGACAGGGCAAACAGCGCGGCTGCCACCGTGGGCCGTGGCACTAGCTGGATATGTGGATGCAGGCTGCGCAGCAGTTCATGGGGCGCATAGTCGGCCACCACCGTAACCCGCAAGTCGTCCAGCTCGCGCAGGTTGCGCGGCTGCTGACCCTTTTCGTGGGTGAGGATGACGATGGGGAAGTCCAGGTAGGGCCGGGTGAAGCTCAGGTACTGCTGGCGCTCGGGGGTGGCCATGACCGCAGGTAGCAGGTTCAGTTGGCCGGCCCGGGCCTGCTTCATCACTTCGCTCCAGTCGTCCAGGGGTGCGGGCTTTAGGCGGATATTCAGGCGCTGCTCGATCAGCCGCACATAGTCGGCGGCCAGGCCGCTGTAGGTGCCTTGATCGTCGCGAAATTCAAAGGGCGGCCAGGCATTGTCGATGCCCAGGCGCAGCTCGGGGTTGTCGCGCAGCCATTGCTGCTCGTCCGGGGTCAGTTGCAGGGCGGCAGCCGGCAGGGCCCAGATGGCCAGACACAACAGGAGGGTGGCCGAAACACGCGACATGGGGGTGGCTCGTCTTGCGGGGATACCCTGCAGTGTAGACCGCTGATGGCCGTGGGTGAAAAGCAAAACCCCCGGTTTTGGCCGGGGGTTCTGGTTTTACTCGTCGAGGAAGGAGCGCAGATGTTCGCTGCGCGTCGGGTGGCGCAGCTTGCGCAGCGCCTTGGCCTCGATCTGGCGGATACGCTCGCGGGTCACATCGAACTGCTTGCCGACTTCCTCAAGGGTGTGGTCGGTGTTCATGTCGATGCCGAAGCGCATGCGCAGCACCTTGGCTTCCCGGGCGGTGAGGCCGGAGAGGACTTCGCGGGTGGCTTCCTTGAGGCTTTCCACGGTGGCCACGTCGATCGGGGACTGCATGGTGCTGTCCTCGATAAAGTCGCCCAGGTGCGAATCTTCGTCGTCGCCGATCGGCGTTTCCATGGAAATCGGCTCTTTGGCGATTTTCAGCACTTTACGAACTTTGTCTTCGGGCATGTCCATGCGTTCCGCCAGTTCTTCAGGC
>JBFHPI010000531.1:0-1982 GCA_041592855.1 Pseudomonas sp. | reverse complement strand
TACAGTCTGGGTTTCGTCAACGACTATATTCCTGCCCTGGATCCGAATCGGCGCTTGCTGGTACGCGGCCTGACCTATGAGGATGGCCAGGCCGAAAGCATTTCAACCGACAACCGCCTGCTCGGCACCTGGCTGGGTGAAAACTGGGAAAACAACCTGCTGGTCGGCTTCGATTACCAGCTGCTCAATATCGATGCCAAGAGCCCGGCGCGTGACCCCAACTCGCTCAATGGCGTGATTCCGGTGCTGGATATCTATAACCCCAAGCATTCCAATCTGAGCTTCCCGGGCCAGGGCAGCGTCACCTATGGGGAGTCGATCGGCGACTTCGCCGTGCAGGACAAGCACACCCGTGCCGACCAATTCGGTTATTACCTGCAGAATCAGCTGAAACTGGACAACTGGGTGATGCTGCTGGGTGGCCGTTACGACCAATCCCGTAGCGATTTCGACAACCGCAGCACCGGCGCAGGTTTCCAGGTCAAGGATCAGTCCTTTACCTGGAGCACGGGCCTGGCCTATGTCATGGATAACGGCCTGACCCCTTATGCCAGCTACTCGCAACTCTTCAGCCCGGTCACCAGCCTGAACACCAGCACCGGGCGTCCGTTCGAGCCGGAGGAGGGCGACCAGTACGAACTGGGCCTGAAATATCAGCCAGCCGCTATGGATGCCAGCTTTAGCGCCGCCCTGTTCGAACTGACCCAGGAAAATGTACGCAAGACCCTGCCGGGCGGTATCCAGACTCAACTGGGTGAAGTGCGCAGCCGCGGCCTGGAGCTGGAGGCCCAGGCCAACCTGAGTGAGCGCCTGAGCCTGGTGGCCAGTTACACCAAGCTCGATGCGCAAACCACCAAGAGCACCCGCCCGGCGGAAGTGGATCGCAAACCGGCCAACGTCGCCGATGAGATGGCCTCGCTCTGGGCCAACTACCAGTTCCATGGCGGCCTGCTCGACGGCCTGAGCATCGGCGCCGGCGCGCGTCACACCAGCTCCAGCTACGGCGACAATACCGAGACCCTGGAAGTGCCGTCCTACACCCTGTTCGACGCCATGCTCAGCTACAAGCTGCAGGACGTGACCTTGCAGCTGAACGCCAACAACCTGACCGACAAGGAATATATCAGCGCCTGTGACTACTACTGTTGGTATGGCAACCGTCGCAACCTTATCGCCAGTGTCAGCTATGCGTTCTGATCGCCTGACGCAACTGCCGCTGCCCGACGGGCAGCGGCTGGTCGGGCGCGACGACGGCGTCAGCCTGGCCCTGCACCTGGACGAGCGTGCGCTGCTGCGCGCTCGTCGCCAGGGCGATAGCTGGGTTCCTCTGGAGTTGGCCGTGCAGGAGCAGACCAAAGCCCTGTGGGCGCTGGCCTACTGGTGCTTCGCAGTCGAGCCCCAGTTGCAGGCCGTGCGCCTGCAGTTGGATGCGGTCGAGCCGGCCTTGCTCGCCAGTGGCCTGCTGCTGGCTGAGGGCGAGGCCCTGCGTATTGAACGTGCATTGTTCTGGCAGCTGCCGGGGCCATTCCTGCGCCAGAGCGGCAGCGCCGGCTATCCGCAGCAGATGCTGATGCATGGCAGCGGCCGTCGCCATCCGCGCCGCCCACCCAAGCTGCAAGGTGAGGTCTACCGACGCTTCGACAGCAACCTGGGTGCCTGGTTTTCCCTGCGTACTCTGGACATCGACGAGGATCTCACACGTTTCAACCGCTGGCAGAACAGCGCCCGGGTGGCGGCGTTCTGGCAGGAGGAGGGTGATCTGGAGCAGCACCGCCGCTATCTGGAAGACCTGGCCGCGGACCCTCGGGTAGTGACCCTGATCGGCTGTTTCGACGATGAGCCCTTCGCCTATTTCGAGGCTTACTGGGCCAAGGAAGACCGCATCGCGCCGTTCTTCGATGTGGCTGATTACGACCGCGGCATCCATATGCTGGTGGGCGAGGAGCATCACCGCGGCCCGCACAAGGTGGCGAGCTGGCTGG
>JBFHPI010000530.1:0-2013 GCA_041592855.1 Pseudomonas sp. | reverse complement strand
GGTCGAGCTGCTGGCGCTATTGCAGCCCTATGGCCAGCACAGATTTGAGCATGAACCGCCCAAGCCGCTGGCGCCGGCGCCTGGGCGATTGCCCCTGCGTCAGCAGGCGTTGCAGCTGTGCCTGGCGGATAGCCCGCCGGCCCTGCACCTGGCCTTTGCCCTGGAGCACGGGTCGTCCCAGGCGTTGGCCGAGGCCCTGGATTTCCTGCAGTTTATGCTGGCGCGGCAGACCCCGGGCGGGGTGCTGGAGCAGCTGCGTGCGGCCGGGCTGTGTCGCCAGCTGCGGGGACAGCTTGTCTACCAGCATCAGGGCCAGGGCCTGTGGCTGCTTAGCGGCGAAGACGTCCGCGAGCCCGAGCGCCTGGCCGCGGCCTTGCTCGACTGGCTGCGCTGGCTGGCTGGGCAGGCGCCCTGGGCCGAGCAGCAGGCCGAGTACCGCTGTGTGCGCCAGCAGCAGTTGGCCAGCCTGGGGCCTCTAGAGCTGGCCCGCACCTGGCAGGCGGCCCTGCTGGGCGAAGGCGACCCCCGTGGTGGCTTGTCCAGCGCCAGCCTGGCCCTGTTACCTGATTTGCTGCAGCAGATGCAGCAGCCGGCGCGGCGGATTTATCTGCGCAGCAGCACCGAGCCGGCCCCGGCCTGGCCCAGTGCAGGTTTTGCCCTGGCCATGCGAGCGCTGCCGGCGCCGCTTTTGCCGGCCTGGCGACAGCCCTGGCGCCAGCCTGCGCGCAACCCCTGGCTGGCGCGGCAACTGGCGAGGGTGCCGGATCTGCAATTGACCGGGATAGTGAGTTTTCGCGATAGCCCGCAGATCTTGCTGGCTAATGATCAGGCCCAGATCCACTGGCGCTGTGAGTTGGGCCAGGCCCTGCCGCTAAGGGGGCTCCAGGCACTGTTGGACGAGCGCCTGCAGAACTTGCAGAGCCTGGCCGCAGAGGCCGGGCTCTGCCTGCAGGTCAGTGCCGGACGGCGCTGGCTGGAGTTGCAGCTAAGCGGCGCCGAGGCGCTGCTGCCGGCGTTGCTGGGGCAGGCCCTGGTGGTTTTGCACGAGGCCGAAGGCGCTGGGGTGCAGCCCCGCGCCGAGGCAAGCGGGCAGTGGCCGATTCGCCAGCTGCTGGACGCCTGGCCGGCGTCCTTTGCCGTGGCTGACGAATTGGCAGCAGAGCATAGTGCTGGGCACTTCTGGATGGTCCGGCATCAGGGCCAGCTGTATGGCGGCAGCGCCCATAGCCGCCATGAGCTGCACCAGTTGCTGGCCCCCGGCGCGCCGCCGGCCGCCCCGCAACTGGCTGCCGTGCCCACAGGCTGGCAGCAGCTCGGGCAGCCCGAGCAGGAGGCGGCGCTGCTGCTGTTCTGCCCCATGGATCAGGTTACGCCGGCGCTGGAAGCGGACTGGCGGCTGCTCGCGCAGCCAATGCAGGAAGCCTTCTACCAGCGTTTGCGGGTCGAGTTGCAGCTGGCCTATGCGTTGTTCTGTGGTTTTCGCCAGGTGCAGGGGCAGCGCGGCATCCTCTTTGCGGTGCAGAGCCCCCAGGCCGATACGGCGCAGCTGCGGGCTCATATCGAAGACCTGATCACTGAACAGGTAGCGGCCCTGGCCGACTGGCCGCCTGCTCGGCAGCACCAGGCGGCCACCGAGCTGAGCCAGTGCCTGCATAGCGAGACGCCCCTGGAACAGGCCCGGCAGCACTGGCAGGCCTGGCTGGCCGGTTTGCCGGCAGAGCACCCCCAGGCCGTGATCCAGGCCTGCACCGCGCAGGATCAGGCAACCTGGCGTGAGGCCTTGCAGCAGCTTCAGCAGGCCCCGCGACAGATCCTGGCCAATCAGCCGGCACCGCGCTGATCCCCTAGGGTGCGCCGTGCGCCCCGAGACTCAAAAGCGCGCCGTACGTGCCTCTTCCTGACGACCTTCCTCAATGCGGCCGATTGGCCTGCGGTGCGCATGGCGCACCCTACAGCGGCCTGCGTCTTTTGCCTTGCTGCGCAGGTCGCACCCGGGTGTACGACCTTGGTGGC
>JBFHPI010000529.1:0-2028 GCA_041592855.1 Pseudomonas sp. | reverse complement strand
TCGTTGAACACTGCGGTGTACAGGGGGTTGCCCTTGAAGGTGCGGCGCATAAAGAAGGCGCCGCCGCGCCGCAGCAGGCCGCCGATGACCGGCATATTGAGGTTGATCCCGGCGGCGATATGCGGCGGGGTCAGGCCGTTGCGGAACAGCAGGTAGGACAGCAGCAAATAGTCGATATGGCTGCGGTGGCAGGGCACATAGATCACCTCATGACCCTGGGCGACATCCTGCACGCCTTCGATATGGTTGACCTTGATGCCGTCGTAGATCTTGTTCCAGAACCAGCTGAGCACCAGTTCCAGGAAGCGGATGGCGGTATAGGCGTAATCCGAGGCGATCTCGTTGCCATAGCGCAGGGCCTGGCTTTCCGCTTTCTGCAGACTGATGCCCTCGCGCTCGGCCTCTTCGATAATGGCTTGACGTACCTGCGGGCCGTGAATCAGGCCCTTGACCAGGTTGCGTCGGTGCGAGACGTCCGGGCCGATGACGGCGGCCTTCTGCTGACGGAAGTGCACCCGCAGGATGCGCTGCACCATGCGCAGGGTGCGTTCGTGGCCCTTGTCCTGCTCTACCAGTTCGCGCAGATGGATCGGGGTGGAGAACTGCACGCGGGTCTTGCGTCCCAGGATCAGGATGCTGACCAGGCGGCGCAGGCGCCCGGTAACCGCCCAGCTGTCGGCGAACAGCAGTTTCCAGGCGCTGGTTTCGCGGTCCGGTGACTGGCCCCAGAACACGCTGACCGGGACGATCTGTGCGTCGTCCACGGCATGCTGGCTCAGTGCCCCGACCAGACGCTGCAGGGTAGGGGAAATGCCGCGCTTGTCCTGACGGCCCAGCCAGTCCGGCTCCGGGGTCAGGTAGAAGAAAGCGGCAGGCTCCTCCAGGCTGCCTACCGCGACCGGCAGGATCGGGCGTGGCAGACCGGCCTTGCGGCATTCCGTATCGACCACCGCCAGATCGCTCAGTGACGGCAGTTGCAGCACATAAAAGACGGGCTTGCTGCGGTCGAGCTTGAGGGTAAAGGCCGACTGGTTGATGGTTTCCGAGCGTACCCAGAGGTACAGCACGCGGCGCAAGGTGCCAAAAACGAGACGACGCAAGGGGGATCGGGTCATACGAAATCTGCAGACTTGAAAACGAGCATTTGCTCGGGGCGCCTAGTGTGCCGGATTGGCGCATGCCCGGCAAAATCTTGTAACCGCTTGATGGAGCATTGGTGGCCGGGGCCAGAGAGGGTTTGGCGTGGCGTCTTGCCCGCCGAGGGCTCTGACCGCCAGGTTCCCGGCTTGCGCTGGTGCGCGCCGACTCCTTATAGTCCGCCGGCACTTAAACGCCCCGCTTGCGCCTGCACGGGTTGCGCGTGGGGCCTGTTACCGCACTGGTGAAAGGCCATGATTGAAATAAGAAACCTGACCAAGCGTTTTGCCCAGCACACCGCCGTGGACGACCTGTCCTTCAGCGTCCAGCCCGGTGAAGTGCTGGGCTTTCTCGGCCCCAATGGCGCCGGCAAGTCCACTACCATGAAGATGCTTACCGGCTTCCTTGCTCCGACCTCGGGCAGCGCCAGCATCCTTGGTTTCGATATCCAGAAAGACACCCTCAAGGCCCAGCAGCAGATCGGTTATCTGCCCGAAGGCGCGCCCTGCTATGGCGATATGACGGTGCGCAGCTTTCTCGACTTTATCGCCGAGGTACGCGGCTACAAGGGCGCCGAGAAGCGCGAGCGGGTGGCCAAGGCGGTGGCCCAGGTGGAGCTGGAGAAGGTGCTGGAGCAGAGCATCGAGACGCTGTCCAAGGGCTTCAAGCGCCGCGTCGGTCTGGCCCAGGCGATTCTGCATGATCCCAAGGTGCTGATTCTCGACGAGCCCACCGATGGTCTCGACCCCAACCAGAAACACCAGGTGCGCCGGCTGATCCAGAGCCTGGCCTACGACAAGATCGTCATCATCTCCACCCATATCCTTGAAGAAGTCTCGGCGGTGTGCACCCGCGCGGTGGTCATCGCCCACGGCAAGCTGCTGGCCGATG
>JBFHPI010000528.1:0-2045 GCA_041592855.1 Pseudomonas sp. | reverse complement strand
TGATGACCATTGCGGTCGGAGAGCCGGTGCCGTTGTTCGATCCCCATAGTCTGGCGACCCGGGCAAAAAAGCGCGGCCAGCATTACCTGCTCAGTGGTGAGAAGTGCCTGGTGGTGCGGGGGCTGGATGCCACTTGGCTGATTGTCGCGGCCCAGGTGGCCGACGGCCCCGGCTTGTTTATCGTCGAGGCCGGCGCCAAGGGGGTGCAGCGCCGACCGGAGCCGGCCATGGGCCTCAAGGCCGCCGGTACCGCGCGTATTCAGTTGAAGAACGTCAAGGTGCCGGCCAGCGCCCGTCTGGCGGGAGCCGCCTTCGACTACCAGGGCTTTCTCGACCATGCCAGCTTGGCCTGGTGCGCCCTAGCCGTGGGTACCTGTCAGGCCGCGTTGGACTATGTGATTGGCTATTGCAACGAACGCGTGGCCTTTGGCGAGCCCATCAGCCATCGCCAGGGCGTGGCCTTCAAGGTGGCCGATATGGCGGTGGAGCTGGATGCCATGCGCCTGCTGCTCTGGCGTGCCTGCAGCCGCGCCGAGCGCGGCTTGCCCTTCCAGCGTGAGGCCTATCTGGCCCATCTGCTGTGCAGCGAGAAGGCCATGCAGATCGGCACCGACGCCGTGCAGTTGCTCGGTGGTCATGGCTTTACTCAGGAACATCCGGTCGAGCGCTGGTATCGCGATTTACGGGCCGTGGCCGTGATGGCTGGCGGCCTGCAACTTTAAGGGGCACTGATAATGAATCTGGAAACACCCAAGAAATTCCAGGGCCTGGTCAATCAGGCCCAGCAGGTGGCGGCACACTACTTTCGCCCACTGTCACGCAAGTACGACAAGGCCGAGCATGCCTATCCCAAGGAGCTGGACATGCTGGCGGCGCTGCTCGACGGCATGAACGCCGGCTCCCCCGATGCCATAGGCGCCACCTCGGCGAGCAAGCGCGGCGCCGCCCGCGAGCAGCAGGACGGGGTGAAGAACGGCGGCAATCTGTCCGCCCTGCTCGGGGTAATGGAGCTGTGCTGGGGCGATGTTGGCCTGCTGCTGGCCATGCCGCGACAGGGGCTGGGCAATGCGGCCATTGCCGCGGTGGCCAATGACGAACAGCTTAAGCGCTTCGCCGGCACCTGGGCGGCAATGGCCATCACCGAACCGGGGTGCGGCTCGGATTCGGCGGCCATCCGCACCACGGCAGTGAAGGACGGTGAGCACTATGTGCTCAATGGCGAAAAGATCTTTGTCACCTCGGGCCAGCGTGCCGATGCTGTGGTGGTCTGGGCCACCCTGGACAAGAGCCTGGGGCGGGCGGCGATCAAGTCCTTTGTGGTCGAGCAGGGCACACCCGGTATGACGGTGACGCGCCTGGAGAAAAAGCTCGGGATCAAGGCCTCGGACACCGCCTCGATCAGTTTCAGCGATTGCCGGGTGCCGGCCGCCAATCTGCTGGGTAACCCGGAAATCGACGTACAGAAGGGCTTTGCCGGGGTCATGGAAACCTTCGACAACACCCGGCCACTGGTGGCGGGCATGGCCGTGGGCGTTGCACGCGCGTCCCTGGAACGCACCCGCGGGCTGCTCAAACAATGCTGCAAACAGGACTATAGCCGGCCATTGCTCAGCGTCAGCCATGCCGAGGCCACGCTCTATCGCCTGGAAGCGGAGTGGGAGTCCGCCCGGTTGCTCTGCCTCAAGGCGGCCTGGATGGCCGACAACAAACTACCCAACTCCAAGGAGGCGTCCATCGCCAAGGCCAAGGCCGGGCGCGTGGCCAATGAGGTGACCCTCAAGTGCGTGGAGCTGGCCGGCGCCTTGGGCTATGGCGAAGACGAGCTGCTGGAGAAGTGGGCGCGGGACTCGAAGATTCTCGATATCTTCGAGGGTACCCAGCAGATCCAGTTGCTGATCGTGGCGCGGCGGCTTCTGGGCAAAAGTTCCAGCGAGCTGAAATAGCGCGCAAGCGCTGTGGCCGGTGGAGTGGCGCTACGCGTGTTGCACTGGCGATCGCCTGGCAGCAGCTAGGCGTTGGCCCTTCTGCTTTGCTGCTGGGCCAGC
>JBFHPI010000527.1:0-2045 GCA_041592855.1 Pseudomonas sp. | reverse complement strand
GACGTCCGGCTGGATATCCGGGTTGCCGGCCTTGCCGATAGCCGCGATGCGCCCGTCCTTCAAACCGACGTCGGCCTTGACGATGCCCCAGTGGTCGAGGATCAGGGCGTTGGTGATCAGGGTGTCGACCACATCCGCGGCGCACAGCTGGCTCTGGCCCATGCCGTCGCGGATTACCTTGCCGCCACCGAACTTCACTTCTTCGCCGTAGTGGGTGAAGTCCTTTTCCACTTCGACCCACAGCTCGGTATCGGCCAGGCGCACCTTGTCGCCGACGGTGGGGCCGAACATATCGGCATAGGCTTGTCTGCTGATCTTCATTGGCTTATCCCGTAGGGTGCGCCGTGCGCACCGTTGTTATCCGCGTTGCTTGTGGTGCGCATGGCGCACCCTACGAAAATCGGTGTCTCAGAGATCGCCCATTACCCGGCCGGCGAAGCCGAACACACGGCGCGCGCCGGCCAGCTCGACCAGTTCCACCTCGCGGCTCTGCCCGGGCTCGAAGCGCACGGCGGTTCCAGCCGGGATATTCAGGCGCATGCCACGGGTGGTCGGTCGGTCAAAGAGCAGGGCGTCGTTGGTCTCGAAAAAGTGGTAGTGCGAGCCGACCTGGATCGGTCTATCGCCGCTGTTGGCCACCGAGAGACGCAGGGTGCGGCGGCCGGCATTGAGTTCGATCTCGCCGTCCTGGATCTGGTATTCGCCGGGAATCATGGCGGGCTCCTCAGGCAATGGGTTGATGAACGGTGACCAGCTTGGTGCCGTCGGGGAAGGTGGCCTCGACCTGGATCTCCGGAATCATTTCAGGGATGCCTTCCATCACCTGCTCGCGGCTCAAGAGGGTGGTGCCGTAGTGCATCAGCTCGGCCACACTCTGGCCGTCGCGGGCGCCTTCGAGCAGGGCGGCGCTGATATAGGCCATGGCCTCCGGGTAGTTGAGCTTGAGGCCGCGGGCCAGGCGCCGCTCGGCCACCAGGCCGGCGGTGAAGATCAGCAGCTTGTCTTTTTCTCTTGGCGACAGGTCCATCAGGTACTCCAGATACGTGGGGGGACGGCCTCGCGGCCGAGCAGGCCTGGGCGCAGCAGGTGCCAGAGCTGGACCAGCCAGGCGCGGGCATGCAGCGCTTCGCTGGCCAGGCAGCGGGCCACCAGCAGGCCGGGCAGTTGGCTCAGGTCGCCCCGCACGCCGTCGCTGCGCAGTGCGCGGCAGCCTTCCAGCAGTTCGTTATCGACTTCGCCAGTGATCAGCAGGGTGGCGAACACCGGCTTGCCAGCCAGGCCGATGGGCGAATCGAGCAGGCCGTCGCCGCCGCTGATGCGCTGGCGTTCATGCCACAGCAGCTGGCCATCGCGGCGGATATCCAGGCGTGCCTGGAAGTGCCCGCTATCGAAGCGTTCGCCGGCGGCGGGGCGGCCCAGGGCGACCATATCCCAGTACAGCAGGCGGGCGTCGCCGAGCAGGTCGATTTCGGTCTGCAGCTCGGCCTGGGCGCCGGCGTAGACAATGCTTTCCTGGGGCAACCACTCCAGGGTGGCGCCAGCTTCCACGCATAGCTTGAGGCGCTGGTAGGCCGGGCCGGCGGCGCGGTACCACTTGGCTGCACCTGGGCTGGTCAGTTGCGCCCAGGCACCTGCGCCGACAGTGGCCGAGATATCCAGGCGATCACCGCCGGCAATGCCGCCGGGCGGGTGGACGATAATGTGCTGGCACACCTCGGGACCTTCGCCGTACAGGTGCTTCTGCACCCGCAGCGGGCCTTTGTGGCGGCGCAGGGTCGGGCGTGTGCAGCCGCCTGCGCGGCCATAGGCCAGCTCCAGCTCGGCGTGCCAGTTGGGGGTGAACAGGGTAGGGGTGAGGGGTGCGTTCATGGTCGATGTTTTATCAGATCGCCACCAGTCCGCGTACACCCTCGGCTTCCATGTTCTCGCCGCGGCCCTGCTGGACGATTTCGCCGCGGCTCATCACCAGATACTGGTCGGCCAGCTCGGCGGCAAAATCATAGAACTGTTCCACCAGCAGGATGGCCATATCGCCGCGCGCGGCG
>JBFHPI010000526.1:0-2063 GCA_041592855.1 Pseudomonas sp. | reverse complement strand
CCCAGGCCTTGTTGGATATGGCCATGATCAGTGAAGAGGCCCGGTTGCAAACGGCTTTGACGCGTCTGGAGGATGCCGGGGTCAATGTCAAGAAATCTGCCGAGCAATCTGCCGAACTGTCGCGTTCAACGGCTCAGCTGCTCGATCAGCAGCGAAGCGAAACCGATCAGTCGGCTACAGCAATCAACCAGATGGCTGCGACCATCCAGGAGGTCACCCATAACGTGCAGAGCACCTCCCACGCGGCCGAGGAAGCCGATCGTCTGGCGCGTGAAGGGCAGCGTCTTGCGGTGGGCAGCCTGGACTCCATGCAGCAGATGGCCAAGGCGGTAATCGATATTGGTCAGGCCGTGGGCGATCTGGCCAACTCCACCCAGACCATCGGCAGTGTGGCGGATGTGATTACCGCCATCGCCGAGCAGACCAATCTGCTGGCACTTAACGCCGCCATTGAAGCCGCCCGGGCTGGCGAGCAGGGCCGGGGTTTTGCCGTGGTGGCCGATGAGGTGCGCTCCCTGGCTTCGCGTACCCGCGAATCCACCGAGCAGATCCATCAGATCATTGCATCCCTGCGTGCGGGGGCTGACCGTGCCGTGGTCACTGCAGGCAAGGGGGAGGAGATCTCCAAGCAGAGTGTGGAGAGTGTTGAGTCGGTTCGTGTAGCCCTGGACGGTATCAGTGAATCCATCAGTCGCATTACCGGCATGAGCCAGCAGATCGCCGCGGCATCTGAAGAGCAGAGCCATGTGGCCGAGGACATCAGCCGGCAGATCACTCAAATCGCCCAGCTCTCGGATCACAGCGCTGAGCAAGCGCATCAGGGCGCGCAAGTCGGCCAGACACTGGAGAATATGGCCGACTACCTGCACAGTCTGGCGGAGCGGTTTAACCGCTGAAGCGGCGTAGCTGTGAAGAGGCGGGGTGGGCTTGCGTTCAGCGATTGGGCGTGCCTGTGGCAGACTGGGCCAATAAGGAGTTTGTATGCCACGCCCAGTCTGTTGCCGCTGTACCCGTCCGCTTGCCCACTGCCTGTGCGCGCTGGTGCCGCAACTCGCCAGTTATACTCGAGTGCTGATCCTGCAGCATCCTTCGGAAGCTACCCATGCGCTTAATACGGCACGCCTGGCGGCGCTGGGCTTGACCAATGCCGAGTTGCGCGTGGGTGAGGTGTTCGATGACCTGCCGGCGTTGCTCGATCAACCCGGCTATCGCCCCTGTCTGTTGTTTCCAGGAGAGGGGGCGAGGACACTGGAGCGTTCAGCCGGCGTCGAAACAGAGCTGCCAAGCCTGCTGGTGGTGCCCGACGGCACCTGGCGCAAGGCGCGCAAGTTGCTTTATCTCAATCCGGCTCTGGCCGCGTTATCGCGGGTGATGCTGCCGGCTGAGCAGCCTTCGCGTTATCGCCTGCGCAAGGCGCCGCAGCCGGGAGCGTTATCGACCATCGAGGCGATTACCCAGGCCCTGAATCTGCTGGAGGCGCCGGCTTGTTTTGATGAGTTGCTGCGGCCGTTCGAGGCTTTGATCGAGGGGCAGATCGAGGCCATGGGCAGCTCAACCTACCAGCGTAATCACCAATCCACCGGCCCGGATTGATCAGCGTTCGCGCAGGGCTTCGGAGCGGGCCTTGAGTACGGGTTTGAGCAGGTAGTCCAGCACGCTTTTTTCGCCGGTGATGATATCCACTGTGGCCACCATGCCGGGGATGATCAGCAGGGGATGTTCTTCGCTGCCCAAATGACTTTTGTCCGTGCGCACCTGGATCAGATAGAAGCTGTTGCCCTCTTCGTCGGTGATGGTGTCGGCGCTGATCAGTTCCAGATTGGCTTTCATGCCGCCGTAGATGGTGAAGTCATAGGCGGTGAACTTGACCATGGCTTTCTGCCCGGGGTGAAGAAAGGCGACGTCCTGGGGGCGCACCTTGGCCTCGATCAGCAGGCTGTCATCCAGCGGGACAATTTCCAGCATGTCACTACCGGGCTGCACCACGCCGCCGATGGTATTGACCTTAAGCTGCTTGATCACCCCACGCACAGGGGAAACCACGGTGGTGCGGCTGACCCGGT
>JBFHPI010000525.1:0-2064 GCA_041592855.1 Pseudomonas sp. | reverse complement strand
TCACCGGGCTCACGCACAACCTGAGCGAGGGCAATACCCTCGGGCCCGGTTTCGATCCCCAGCAAGCCAGCACTTTTTATTGTTGTTTTTCTTTTTCTAAACCAGGCCAACTACTAATGCTCCCCACCTGCCCCTACCCAAAGGGTAAACGCATAAACGCCGCACACTGTAGAATACGTGTCCAGCCCCCGCCCTGAGCCTGATCAATGTTTCATGTCGTACTCTTTCAGCCGGAAATTCCACCAAACACAGGCAACATCATCCGCCTGTGCGCCAACACAGGCTGCCAACTGCACCTGATCGAACCCCTGGGTTTCGAACTGGATGACAAACGCCTGCGCCGCGCCGGGCTGGATTACCACGAATACGCGACATTAAAACGCCATCAAACGCTGACCGACTGTATCACAGATACTGGCTGCGACAGGATTCTGGCATTTACCACCAAGGCGAGCCACAACTACGCACAGATGGATTTCCGCGCAGGCGATATGCTGCTGTTCGGCCCGGAAAGCCGGGGCCTGCCAGCCGAGATACTGGAACAGATCCCCGACCCGCAACGCCTGCGCATGCCCATGCGCCCAGGCAATCGTAGCCTGAACCTGTCCAATGCGGTGGCCGTGGTGGTGTATGAAGCCTGGCGCCAACATGACTTCAGCATGGAGTGAGCGGACGTTTACATCCTATTGAGACCAGCCCGCGAACGGGCCCTGAGGCTGACAGCCATAAAAAACGCCCCGAGGGGCGTTTTTTATGGCGCAATCTGGTTCAGTGTGCGGCTTCGCTCTGCGCCGCCTGCTGCATGCGCTGCAGCTCCTGGGCGTAGAGGGCGTCGAAGTTCACCGGAGCCAGCATCAGCGCCGGGAAGGAGCCACGGATCACCAGGCTGTCCAGGGTCTCGCGGGCGTAGGGGAAGAGGATATTGGGGCAGAAGGCACCCAGGGTGTGGCTCATGGAGGCGGCGTCCAGGCCCTTGATCAGGAAGATGCCGGCCTGCTGCACTTCGGCGATAAAGGCGGTCTCTTCGCCGTTTTTCACGGTCACCGACAGGGTCAGCACCACCTCATGGAAATCGCCGTCCAGGCTCTTCTGACGAGTGTTGAGATCCATGGCCACGCTCGGGGTCCATTCCTGACGGAAGATTTCCGGGCTCTTCGGCGCTTCGAAGGACAGGTCGCGCACATAGATGCGCTGCAGGGAAAACTGCGGGGTCTGCTCGTTCTGTGCGGCGCCGTTGCTAGCTTGTTCGGTCATGGCTGAGCCTTATTGTCTTGAGTGTTAAGGGATTAGGCCTGGAGCAGGGCGTCGAGCTTGCCGGCGCGCTCCAGGGCATAGAGGTCGTCGCAACCGCCCACATGGGTGGCGTCGATCCAGATTTGCGGCACCGAGGTGCGGCCGGCCTTGCGCGCCATCTCGCTGCGCAGTGCGGGCTGGCCATCGACACGGATCTCCTCGAAGGCTACGCCCTTGCTCGCCAGCAGTTGCTTGGCGCGTATGCAGTAGGGGCACCAGTCGCTGGAATAGATCAGTACCTGCGGCATATCACTTCACCAGCGGCAGGTTGTCGCCACGCCAACTGGCGATCCCACCGGACAGTTTGGCGGCGTTGAAGCCGGCCTTCTTCAGGTCGCGGCAGATGCTGCCGGCATGCTGGCCCATGGCGTCGACCACGATCAGGGTCTTGCTCTTGTGCTTGTCCAGCTCGGCCATGCGCGCCGTGAGCTTCTCGAAGGGGATGTGCAGGGAGTCGACGATATGCCCGGCGGAGAAGTCCTTCTGCGCCCGCACATCGAGCACCACGCCCTGCTCGCTGTTGACCAGGGCCGTCAGCTCGCGGCTGCTCAGGGTCTGCCCGCCCTTGCGGGCTTCGGTGAAGATCAGCAAGGCCAGAATCGTGACGAACAAACCGCTCAGTACATAGTGGGTAGAGACAAATTCAATCAGGTTGGCAAGCATTACAGGGTTCCAGGGCGGTAAACTCCCGGCAGTATACACAGCCCCACAGGTCGGCCAAAGCCCACCCGGCGGTGACGTATCCTGCACTTGGCCGTAAAATGCCCGACC
>JBFHPI010000524.1:0-2069 GCA_041592855.1 Pseudomonas sp. | reverse complement strand
TTGACCTTGATGTAGGCCAGGCCCTTGGCGCCGTAGATGCCGACGAACTTGGTGTAGTCGTCGATCTGCTTGCGCGGCATGCTCGCCCCGCCCGGCACGCGCAGCGCGGTAACGCGGCATTTCGGGTCGTTGGCCGGGCCGGCGAAGACCTTGAACTCGACGTCCTTGAGCTGATCTTCTACATCGACCAGTTCCAGCGGGATACGCAGGTCCGGCTTGTCCGAGCCGAAGCGGCGCATGGCTTCGGCCAGGGTCATGTGCGGCAGTTCGCCGAACTCGACATCCAACACTTCCTTGAACAGGTTGCGCACCATGGTCTCGGTGATGCCCATGATGTCTTTTTCATCGAGGAAGCTGGTTTCGATGTCGATCTGGGTGAATTCCGGCTGACGGTCGGCGCGCAGGTCTTCGTCGCGGAAGCACTTGGCGATTTGGTAGTAGCGGTCGAAGCCGGCCACCATCAGCAGCTGCTTGAACAGCTGCGGTGACTGCGGCAGGGCGAAGAAGCTGCCAGCGTGGGTGCGGCTCGGCACCAGATAGTCGCGCGCGCCTTCCGGGGTAGCACGGGTCAGGATCGGCGTCTCGACGTCGAGGAAGCCGTTGTCGTCCAGGTAGCGACGGATGCTCGAGGTGATGCGCGAGCGCAGCTTGAGCTTCTCGGCCATTTCCGGGCGACGCAGGTCGATAAAGCGATAACGCAGGCGGGTTTCCTCGCCCACATCGGTGTATTCGTTGAGCGGGAATGGCGGGGTCTCGGCCTCGTTCAAGACTTCCAGCTCGTAACCCAGCACCTCAATGGCGCCAGAGGCCATGTTCGGGTTGACCGCGCCTGCCGGACGCAGACGCACCTTGCCAGTGATCTTCACCACGTACTCGCTGCGCACGCGGTCGGCCTTGGCGAAGGTCTCGGCGCGATCCGGATCGAACACCACCTGGGCCAGGCCTTCACGATCACGGATATCGAGGAAAATAACCCCACCGTGGTCACGACGGCGGTGCACCCAGCCGCAAAGGGTGATTTCCTGGCCGTCCAGGCTCTCGTTCAGTTGGCCGCAATAGTGGCTGCGCATCATGGATCGCTTCTCTTGAGTCTTGAATTCATTGGGTCGCCTGTTCGCGACGCGGTTGACCGGACTAACCGGCTGGCGCAAAGGCCGCTGCTAAACGGCCTGACCGGGTGTCTGCTGCACCTACCCAGGCACGCGCCCAGCACTGCAAAACGCCGGATTATATATGGTTAAGGCGCCACATGCAGCCGCCTCGCCACGCGCTTTTATCCAGCCTTCCTATACTCATGGCTGATCCCGCCAGCTTTGCCACATCGGAGGCGCCATGGCCACGCCGAATCTTGCAGAAATTCCCAGCGACCTGCTGGCGGACTTTCGCCAGGAATCCAGCGAACAATTTCAGCGCTGCGAGCAACTGCTGATCGAACTGGAACACCACCCCAATGATGGTGAACGCCTGCGTGAACTGTTTCGCCTGGTGCATACGCTCAAAGGCAACCTGGGCTATATCGGCCTTAACGAATTGATGTTGGTGCCCCAGGCAATGGAGGATGTACTGGCCTGCCTACGTGAGGCCAGCCTGAACTTCGACAGCCTGCTGGGTGACATCCTCCTGCTGACCCTGGATCACTGCAAAGCCCTGATCGCCCAGACCCTGGGTGACACACCCAGGCAAATCAGCGAAGCCCAAAGCCAGGCCCTGGCTCAGGGCCTATCGACACTGGCCAAAGCCCCCGCAGCCGAACAAGCGAATCTGCGCAGCACACTGCTGCGGCAGCTGGACCCCAATACCCAGCTACTCAGCCCGACTCCTGCGGAGCAATCGGCTGCGGCCGAACTACTCCAGCGCTATGGAGTCATCGCAGATGCCGACTTGCTGTTCTTCGTCGAACTGATGCAGGCCAGCGAGCGCCGCTCCCAGTACTGGCAGGGCCGCGGCCTGCGCCAACTGCAACTGGCCTTGCAGATCAACCAGCTGGGCGGGCAGCCGGTGCTTCCCGCACAACTGGCTACCGCCATTTGCCTGCATGATCTGGGCATGGCTTTTCTGCCCCTGGAAGT
>JBFHPI010000523.1:0-2088 GCA_041592855.1 Pseudomonas sp. | reverse complement strand
TGGTCAGCGAGGCCGTCAGGGTCTACAACACGGAGCGGCCGCATATGGCCCTGAAATACAAAACGCCCGATGCTGTGCATCGGGCGTTCTAGGTAACGAAAATCTAGCTGAAACGGTGTAAACCTATTTTAGGACTAGACAGATTGAAAGCCAAGGCCCTGCCCGCAAACGATTAGCAATAACTATTAATAGCATTCAATCAAGACATTTCATTAAAAATACCTACCCGACTAAGCTCCACCTCAAGAGAGAATAATTCTCAGCCGAGGTGAACCATGCTCAAGACCCTGACCTTCACCCTGATGCACTTCTGCATTGCCTTCGCGGTTACCTACGCATTGACCGGCAGCATAGCCGCCAGCAGCCTGGTCGCCGCCATTGAGCCGTTGTGCAATTCGGTGGGTTTCTACGTCCATGAGAAGATTTGGCAGCGCCTGGATAAACGATCGCGCTCCGGCGCAAAGCGCCCCGCCCATGCCTGGCTGCACCATCAGGCCTGAAGGCCACCACTGTCGTGACGGCGGACAGCAAATAGGGCACTCTGCATGACTTGCGCGGTCTGATGAAAGCCAATGCCCTGCCTGCCTCAAGGGTTCTGAATATGCTGCTCCGCACCCGTTTGCTCTATCTGCTCTTCAGCCTGCTTGCCAGCAGCCCCTTGCTGGCAACGGACATCGATCCTCGGGAGTATGACTACCCCCTGAGCAATCCCTTCGAAGCCACCCTGGTCAGCACGCCACCGGCGCTGCGCCCGACCCTGCCGGCCGAGCAGGATATCCACCAGGCCGATTACCAGATCAAACTGCGCCCGGAACGGGAGTTCGAGTTGCCGGACAACTTCTGGCCCGTCAAGAAGATGCGCTACCGCCTGGCCCAGCAGCGTGGAGAAGCACCGCTGATCTTTATCATCGCCGGTACCGGCGCCCACTATGCCAGCAGCACCCCGGAATACCTGAAGAAGCTGTTCTATGGGGCTGGCTACCATGTGGTACAGCTGTCTTCCCCCACCAGTTATGACTTTATGAGCGCGGCCTCGCGCTATGCCACGCCTGGCCTCAGTCGTGAAGACGCCGACGATCTATACCGCGCCATGCAGGCCGTGCGCGCCCAGCACCCACGCCTGCAGGTCAGCGAGTACCACCTGACCGGCTACAGCCTGGGCGGCCTGCATGCGGCCTTTGTCAGCGAGCTGGACGAAACCAGGCGCAGCTTCAACTTCAAGCGTGTGCTGCTGCTCAACCCACCGGTCAACCTCTTCACCTCGGTGAGCAACCTGGACAAGTTGGTACAAACCCGGGTCGAGGGCATCGACAACAGCACCACCTTTTATGAAGTGATACTGGCCAAGCTGGCCCGTTACTTTCAGGAAAAAGGCTATGTGGATATCAACGACGCCCTGCTCTACGACTTCCAGCAGTCCCGCGAGCAGCTGAACGACGAGCAGATGGCCATGCTCATCGGTGCGGTGTTCCGCTTTTCCTCGGCCGACATCGCCTTTACCTCGGACCTGATCAACCGTCGCGGCCTGATTACTCCCATCGACCAACCAATCAGCGAAGGGACCGGCCTCACGCCCTTCTTCCGTGAAGCACTGCAATGCGATTTCGAGTGCTACCTGAATGAGCAGCTATTGCCCGTATGGCAGGCTCGCCACGGCGGCGAAACTCTGGAGCAGTTGATCCAGGACGTCAGCCTGTATGCCATCGAGGACTACCTGAAAAGCAGCGACAAGCTGGCCGTGGTGCACAACGCCGACGACCTGATCCTGGGCAGTGGTGATCTGGGCTTTCTGCGCCGCACCCTGGGCTCGCGCCTGACGGTCTACCCCTACGGTGGCCATTGCGGCAACCTCAACTATCACGTCAATAGCGTCGCCATTCTGGAGTTCTTCCGTGGTTAAGTCCTGTCGCCTATTGATGCTGGGGCTACTGCTCGGCAGCCCCCTGGTCCTGGCCCAGCCCCAGGTCGAAGAGGACGGTTTCAAGCAGCCTTTGCAGCACTTGCAGTTCAACCCTGCTCTTGATCAGCATGAATTCGAGCGCTCCAGCCTGCGCGCCCTGCGCGTGCACGACCCCCTGGAACCCTGGA
>JBFHPI010000522.1:0-2090 GCA_041592855.1 Pseudomonas sp. | reverse complement strand
GGTGCCGTTGGTGCAGATCTCGCCCTGGGTGTAGAAGTTGCCGAGCAGCGCGGCGGACACTGCGTTGTCGAGGTCGGCATCGTCGAAGATGATCAGCGGCGACTTGCCGCCCAGCTCCATGGTCACTTCCTTGAGTGAGCCGGCGGCCGCGGCCATGACCTTCTGCCCGGTGCTGACCTGGCCGGTGAAGGACACCTTGGCGATCTGCGGCTGCTCGGCCAGCCAGGCGCCCACCCGGCCATCGCCCTGCACCACGTTGAACACCCCCGGCGGCATGCCGGCCTCGATAAAGATTTCCGCCAGCTTGAGGGCGCCCAGCGGGGTTTCCTCCGAGGGCTTGAAGATCATGCTGTTACCACAGGCCAGGGCCGGCGCGGCCTTCCAGCAGGCGATCTGCAGCGGGTAGTTCCATGCACCGATGCCGGCGCAAATGCCCAGGGGCTCGCGGCGGGTGTAGTAGAAATCACCGCCCAGGTCCTGGTGATTGCCTTCCAGGCTGGGCGCCAGGCCGGCAAAGAACTCGATGGAGTCGGCGCCGGTCTGCACGTCTACCACGGCGGCTTCCTGCCAGGGTTTGCCGGTGTCGGCCACTTCGATCGTCGCCAGCTCATCGTTGCGCTCACGCAGCAGAGCCACGGCGCGCTGCAGGATGCGGCTGCGCTGCACGCCCGAGAGCGCCGACCAGGCGGCAAAGCCTTCGGCGGCGCTGCGCAGGGCCGCTTCACGGATGGCCTGATCGGCCACTTCGACCTGATAAATCACCGCGCCGGTGGCCGGGTTGATCACCTCGAAGGTTTCGCCGCTGGTGTTGGCCAGGGGCTGGCCGTGGATATGGTTGAGGTAACGGGGCAAGCTCATGGGCACTCCTCGCTGAAGTTGTGGGTTTCAGCCTTCAGGCACTGCAGGACATAGGCTTTGCACAGGCGCTCGGCGCTGCTGAAGCTGGCCTGGGGGTCGGCATCCAGGGCGCTGCGCAGCCAGAAGCCATCGATCAGCGCCGCCGCCTGGGCCGCCGCATCGCTGGCCGCTGCGGCCGTCAGGCGCTGGGCAAAGGCAAAACGCAGGTTGCTGTACAGGCGGCGGTTATTGATGCGCTGCAGCCGCGCCAGGCCAGGCTCGTGCATCGAGCGGGCCCAGAAGCTCAGCCAGGTGCGCGCCGCCAGTTCGGAGCGCTGGAACTCGGTGAAGTTGGCTTCGACGATGGCCAGCAGACGCTGCTCAGGACTGATCGCCCCCTGCTGCAGGCGCTGCAGCAGATCAAGACGCAACTGCTCGAGCAGGTAGCGCAGCGCGGCTTCGATCAGCGCCTGCTTGCCACCGAAGTAGTGGCTGATGATCCCCGAGGACAGCCGCGCCTTGCGGCTGATACTGAGGATGGTGGTGTCCTGCAGGCCCAGCTCGGCAATCGATTCCAGGCTGGCCTGGATCAACTGCTGACGGCGGGTGTGCTTCATTCCAATCTTGGGCATTTTTTATTGATTGATTGTTCAATTAAAAAAATATTACCAATAAAAACTATTCAATACAAACCCATACCTCCTCACCAAACCATGACGCAGCATACTTGCCTGAAAAGAGCCCTTTAAATACTGGAAAAATGCCTGAATTAGACAGCAACAAAGCGAACTGGACTGTCCGACACACGCCGCACAATAGGTTCCAACTCAAACTATTAGACTGGACGGTTACATGCCACCAACCCCGAACCGCTGCACCCACGAGCCATCGCCGCACACCCTGAGCACCAATAGCCGTTGAAACCGATAGCTGCTTTACTGCAACAGGCCGAGTCTTAACCTCGACGTCCGTGCGATTGCCAGGATACCGCCCTGAATTATGCGAGTTCCCACCCCGTGGTTTCTGCACTGCCTGCTGCTGGCTGCGGTCTATGCCCTGGCCGGACGCCTGGCACTGCTGTTGGCTATCCCCCCCGGATTTGCCAGCGCCATCTTTCCGCCTATCGGCATTGCCTTGGCCGCCACCTTGTTGTGGGGCTATCGGCTGCTGCCTGGGGTATTGCTCGGCTCGACCCTGCTTAACCTGAGCATCGCCCCGACACTCGATGCCAGCGCACTGTCGCTGGCGCTGAT
>JBFHPI010000521.1:0-2093 GCA_041592855.1 Pseudomonas sp. | reverse complement strand
GGCCGCGCCACCGGGCCGCACCTGCACTGGAACGTCAGCCTGAATGACGCCCGGGTCGACCCGGCGATCTTTATCGGCCGCTTCGAACCCTGAATGGTCGCGCAACCAACCCGCTTAAAACCCAAAATATCGAGCATAAAAACCCAATAAAACCCACATCAAGATTAATAATTCCAATTTTTTTGCATTGCTTGCCAGCTTTAACCCAAGCCATTAGGGTTGGCAGCATGAACACGATCCATACCCTGATACTCCTGCGCCAATACGCCTGCCAGCGCCTGGTCAGCCCGCGACTGCGTGACTGAGCCCTCCCCGCCGCTCCCCCGATCAAGTTTTGCCAGGCCCCGCGCCCCAAGGATTTGCCATGACCATGCTGAAAGACCCGTCGAAGAAATACCGCCCCTTTAGCCCGATCCAGCTCCCCGACCGTACCTGGCCGGACCGGATCATCGACCAGGCGCCGATCTGGCTGTCCACCGACCTGCGCGACGGCAACCAGTCGCTGATCGAGCCGATGGATGCACAGAAGAAGATGCGTTTCTTCAAGTGCCTGGTGGCCGTGGGCCTGAAGGAGATCGAGGTGGGCTTTCCGTCCGCCTCGCAGACCGATTTCGACTTCGTCCGCGAGCTGATCGAAGGCGGCCATATCCCCGATGACGTGACCATTCAGGTACTGACCCAGGCCCGCGAAGACCTGATCACCCGCACCTTCGAGTCGCTCAAGGGCGCCAAGCGCGCCATCGTCCACTACTACAACGCCACCGCGCCGAGCTTCCGCCGCATCGTCTTCAACCAGGACAAGGCCGGGGTAATCGAGATCGCCACCCAGGCCGCGCAGATCATCAAGCGCCTGGCTGCCGCGCAGCCGCAAACCCAGTGGGGCTTCGAGTATTCCCCCGAGGTGTTCAGCTCCACCGAGACGGAGTTTGCTGTCGAGGTGTGCAACGCGGTGATCGAGGTGTTCCAGCCGACCCCGGCCAACCGCTTGATCCTCAACCTGCCAGCCACCGTCGAGTGCGCCACGCCGAACAACTACGCCGACCAGGTGGAATGGTTCTGCCGCCGGGTGAACCGTCGTGACAGCCTGATCATCAGCGTGCACACCCATAACGACCGTGGCACCGGGGTAGCCGCCTCGGAGCTGGCGGTCATGGCCGGCGCCGATCGCGTGGAAGGCTGCCTGTTCGGCAACGGCGAGCGCACCGGCAACGTCTGCCTGGTAACCCTGGCGCTGAACCTCTACACCCAGGGCGTCGACCCGCAACTGGACTTCTCCGATATCGACGCCGTGCGCAAGCTGGTGGAGGACTGTAACCAGCTGCCGGTGCACCCGCGCCACCCCTACGTGGGCGATCTGGTGCACACCGCCTTCTCCGGCTCGCACCAGGATGCCATCCGCAAGGGCTTTGCCCAGCAGCAGGCCGATGCGATCTGGGAAGTGCCCTACCTGCCGATCGATCCAGCCGATATCGGTCGCGACTACGAGGCGGTGATCCGGGTCAACAGCCAGTCTGGCAAGGGCGGCATCACCTTCCTGCTCGAGCAGGAATACGGCATCAGTCTGCCGCGCCGCTTGCAGATCGAATTCAGCCAGGTGGTGCAGAAGGAAACCGATCGCCTGGGCCTGGAGATGAGCGCCGCGCAGATCCATGAACTGCTGCAGCGCGAATACCTGCAGGCCAATGTGCCCTACACCCTCAAGGGCCATCGGCTGCAGGAAGAAAACGCCACCTGCGCGGTCGATGTGGAAATCCTCAATGGCGGCGAAACCCAACACTGGCGCGGCATCGGCAAGGGCCCGCTGGAGGCACTGGTGGCCGGCTTGCCGGTGGCCGTGGAGATCATGGACTACAGCGAACACGCCATCGGTTCAGGCACCAACGCCCAGGCGGCGGCCTATATCGAGCTGCGTGTCAATGGCGGCCGCGCTCTACACGGCATCGGCATCGACGAGAACCTCACCACCGCCAGCTTCCGCGCCCTGTTTAGCGCGCTGAACCGGGCCGTTGGTCAGGCCGCTGAACAAGCGGCCTGACAGAAGAACGGCATTGGCTCTACGCGGCCGATGCCTGACTTTGCAGAAACCGCGCAGT
>JBFHPI010000520.1:0-2105 GCA_041592855.1 Pseudomonas sp. | reverse complement strand
GCGCGCCGCCACGGCCGGAGGCGGAACCAGACGAGGTCGACGCACGAGGTGCAGCGGATGCCGCGCACGCGGTCGAGGTCTTCGCGCGGAGCCGCGAACAGCCCCGAGTTGACCACGAACTGGTCAGCGAGCTGCGCCATGATCTGCAGGAATTTATCGACTCCACCACCCCCCTGATCCCGCAGCATGACGAAGATCGCGAAACCCAGCCTACCCTGGGCTTCCAGCGTGTGCTGCAGCGCGCCGTGTTTCATGTGCAGAGCTCCGGCAAGCGTGAAGTGACCGGTGCCAACGTGCTGGTGGCGATTTTCAGCGAGCAGGAGAGTCAGGCGGTTTTTCTGCTCAAGCAGCAGAGCATTGCCCGCATCGACGTGGTCAACTTTATCGCCCATGGCATCTCCAAGGTGCCGGGCCATGGTGGTCACAGTGAGTCCGAGCAGGAGATGCAGGACGATGAGGGCGGTGAATCGGCCACCTCGGGCAATCCGCTGGATGCCTATGCCAGCAACCTCAATGAGCTGGCCCGCCAAGGCCGTATCGACCCGCTGGTGGGTCGTGAAGGTGAAGTGGAGCGGGTGGCGCAGATTCTCGCCCGGCGGCGCAAGAACAACCCGCTTTTGGTTGGGGAAGCCGGGGTCGGCAAGACTGCCATCGCCGAAGGCCTGGCCAAGCGGATTGTCGACAATCAGGTGCCAGATCTGCTGGCTGACAGCGTGGTCTACTCGCTTGATCTCGGAGCCTTGCTCGCCGGTACCAAATACCGCGGTGACTTCGAGAAACGCTTGAAGGCATTGCTCAACGAGCTGCGCAAGCGGCCTCACGCCATTCTGTTTATTGACGAGATCCATACCATCATCGGTGCTGGTGCGGCGTCCGGTGGGGTGATGGACGCCTCCAACCTGCTCAAGCCGATGCTGTCCTCGGGTGAGATTCGCTGCATCGGCTCCACGACGTTCCAGGAATTTCGCGGCATCTTCGAGAAGGATCGAGCCCTGGCTCGGCGCTTCCAGAAGGTCGATGTGGTTGAGCCTTCGGTGGAGGACACCATCGGTATTTTGCGCGGGCTGAAAGGGCGTTTCGAACAGCATCACCATATCGAGTACAGCGACGAGGCCCTGCGCGCTGCAGCCGAGCTGGCTTCGCGCTATATCAATGACCGTCACATGCCGGACAAGGCCATCGACGTGATCGATGAGGCCGGTGCGTATCAGCGTCTGCAGCCGGAAGACAAGCGGGTGGCGCGTATCGACGTGGCTCAGGTCGAGGATATCGTGGCGAAGATCGCACGCATTCCGCCCAAGCATGTCAGCACCTCGGACAAGGAGCTGCTGCGCAACCTGGAGCGCGACCTCAAACTCACCGTATTCGGCCAGGATGCCGCCATCGACTCGCTGTCCACCGCCATCAAACTGTCCCGTGCCGGGCTCAAGGCGCCAGACAAGCCGGTGGGTTCCTTCCTGTTTGCCGGTCCCACCGGGGTGGGCAAGACCGAGGCCGCGCGCCAGCTGGCCAAGGCCCTCGGGGTGGAGCTGATCCGCTTCGATATGTCCGAATATATGGAGCGCCACACCGTATCGCGCCTGATCGGGGCGCCGCCCGGCTATGTCGGTTTTGACCAGGGTGGCTTGCTCACCGAGGCCATCACCAAGACGCCCCATTGCGTGCTGTTGCTCGATGAAATCGAGAAGGCCCACCCGGAAGTCTTCAACCTGCTGCTGCAGGTGATGGACCATGGCACCCTCACCGATAACAACGGGCGCAAAGCGGACTTCCGCAACGTCATCCTGATCATGACCACCAACGCCGGTGCCGAAACTGCGGCGCGGGCTTCCATCGGCTTTACCCATCAGGACCACTCGTCCGATGCCATGGAAGTGATCAAGAAGAGTTTCACCCCGGAGTTCCGCAACCGTCTGGACACCATTATCCAGTTCGGTCGCCTCAGCCACGAAGTGATCAAGAGCATCGTCGACAAGTTTCTCACCGAGCTGCAGGCGCAGCTTGAGGACAAGCGCGTCATGCTTGAAGTCAGCGATGCGGCGCGCAACTGGCTGGCCGAGCAGGGCTATGACGTGCAGATGGGCGCACGGCCCATGGCGCGTTTG
>JBFHPI010000519.1:0-2108 GCA_041592855.1 Pseudomonas sp. | reverse complement strand
GATGCTTCCTTGTTTTTGCGCTGCGCAGGACTATGCCGCAGCTGGACGGAGACTGTCCAGTTGTCAGCAGTAGTCAACACGATGGACGCAGATTGCGTCAGATATATGACCGGGCGGCTTAGAATCGTTCGCGGGCGTTACCCAGGCGAGCGGCAAAGGTTGCGGCGTCGATCTCCCCTACGACACGCAGATCGCGCCATTCGTCACCCTTGGCGTCGAACAGCAGGATGGCCGGCGGGCCGAACAGCTGGTAGCGGTCGAGCAGGGCGCGCTGTGTGGCGTTGCTTTCGGTGATATCGAAGCGCACCAGTTGGTAGCTCCCCAGCTGGCTGCTCACGCTCGGATCGTCCAGCACTTCACGTTCGATCACCTTGCAGCTGATGCACCAGTCGGCGTACCAGTCCAGCAGCAGCGGCTGGCCGGCCTGGCGAGCGCGGGCGAAGGCGGCGTCCAGTTCGGCTGGAGTGGTCAGGGTCTGCCAGTCGCTCTTGAGCGGTGCGCTGGCCTCGGCGACTGCGGCCATGCGTCCGAGGGGGCGCAGCGGGTCATCCTGGCCCTGCAGGGCGCCGAACCAGGCGACCAGGGCGTAAACCAGCAGCGGCAGGCCAAACAGCTGGGCGAGCTTCTGGTGATGGGTCTTGGGGGTCAGTTCCAGGGCGCCGAGCCAGAGTGCCGCGCCGCCTGCCAGCAGCCCCCACAGGGCCAGGCTGACCGGACCGGGCACCACCCGCTCCAGCAGCCAGATGGCCACCGCCAGCAGCAGGGCGCCGAACAGGTTGCGCACGGTGAGCATCCAGGGGCCGGACTTGGGCAGCAGGGCGCCGCCGCCCACGGCGAACAGCACCAGGGGCGTACCCATGCCCAAACCCAGGGCCAGCAGTTTCAGGCCGCCGCCCAGGGCATCGCCACTGGCGCTGATATACAGCAGGGCACCGGCCAGGGGCGCCGAGACGCAGGGCGAGACCAGCACGCTGGAGAGCACGCCGAGGGCCGCGGCGCTGTAGATGGTGCCGCCATGCAGGCGCTGGCTGAGGCGCTGCAGGGGGGCATCGATGGCGGCTGGCAGGCGCATCTCCAGAAAACCCAGGCTGGCGGCGCCAAACAGGGCGAAGAACAGGGCGAAGGGCACCAGCACCCAGGGCGATTGCAGGCGCGCCTGCAGGTTGAGCTCCGCGCCGAACAGGCCCATCAGGGCGCCAAGGACGGCGAAACTCAGGGCCATGGGCAGGACATAGGCCAGGGCCAGGACCAGGCTGCGCGCCCCGCCAGGCTGGCCGCGCAGCACCACGCCGCTGAGAATCGGCAGCATCGGCAGCACGCAGGGGGTGAAGGTCAGGGCCAGGCCGCCGAGAAAGAACAGCGCCAGGTCACTCCAGCTCCAGACGCTGGCCGGCGTAGCGGGCGCACTGCCGCCGGCTTCGCCACCAATACGCAGCACCTCGGTTTCCGGTGGGTAGCACAGGCCCTTGTCGGCGCAGCCCTGGTAGCCCACGTGCAGGTCGAAGGGCTGGCCCTGGGGGCGGTTGCGGGGAATCTCGATATCGAGGATGCCGTAGTAGACCTCCACGTCGCCGAAATACTCGTCGGTCTTGGGCGTGCCGGCGGGCAGCACGGCCTCACCCAGGCCGCTGTCGGCCGGCTCGCTGCGGAAGCTGAAACGGTGCTGGTAGAGGTAGTAGCCCTCTGCCGCGACGAACTGCAGCTTGATCGAGTCGGCGCTGCTCTCCAGCAGGTTGAGACGGAAGGCTTCGCGCACCGGCAAAAAGTCGGCGCTGTTGTTCAGCGGCTCGCCCAGCAATTGGCTGGAGGGAGTCTTGTCGAACAGGTTGGCGCCCGCAGGCAGGGCGCAAAGCAGCAAAAGCAGGCAGATCAGGCGGCGCATGACAGTCTCGCGAAGCGGATGTGCCCGCATCATACCCAAGTCCGCGCACCGACCCCAGGCGACCGGGTGGCGCAGGGTGTCAGCGGATATTGCGGGCGGACGGAAGGTCTGGCACGGGCCGACCGCGCTTACAGGCGAAAGGCCTGCACCGCGGTATGCAGCTGACCGCCCAGTTGCAGCAACTGTTCGCCCTGCAGGCGCCCCTGGCCGATGCGCTGCAGGTTCT
>JBFHPI010000518.1:0-2112 GCA_041592855.1 Pseudomonas sp. | reverse complement strand
GCCGCAGCTGAGCACGGCCCGTTGCCGCACCTCGCTGACATCATCCAGGTGGGCGGCGGTAAAACGTCCCTGCAAGGCGGCCGGCGTCGCCTCCGCGCCGGTCAGGGCCCAGCGTACCTGCAGGTTGCTGTATTGAGTCTGCAACGCCTGCAGCTCGTCGACAAAGGCCCGCTGGCCCTGCTCGCGCACGTAATGCAGCAGGGTCACCGGTGCGGCAAAGCCCTGGCCCAGGGCACTGCGCAGCAAGCCCAGCAGGGGCGTAATGCCGCTGCCAGCGGCCAGCAGCAGCACACCCGGCGCCTGCTGCGGCCAGTGCAGCTCACCCTGCACCGCGCCCAGCTCCAGCACCTCGCCCACCGCCAACTGCTCCAGCAGGTAGGGCGACACCCGCCCCTCAGGCTGGCGCTTGATGGCGATCTGCAGGCTGCCATCGGCATCGACTCGGGTCAGGCTGTAACTGCGGCTCAGGCGCACACCATCGCGTTCGATATACAGCTGCACATGCTGCCCCGGCTGAGCGCCGCGCCAATTGCCATTGGGCCGCAGGGTCAGGGCCAGCATGTCCTCGGCCACCCACTGCCGAGCACAGACCCGGGCCAGCACCCGGTTCAGACGCAGGGCCGGGTGCAGCAGGCGCAGCCAGGCATCCACATCACTTTCACGCAGCCAGCCCTGGGCCACCAGATAGCGCAAAGGGCTCAGCAACACGGCGCAGGCAGGCAACAACGCAATCGGTAAAAGGTTCATGGCTCGACTCTCAGTGAACAACTGTTCACTAGACTGGCAGAGCCATGGGTCTCAGTCAACACTTGTTCACTCAAAAAATCAGCACCCCGGCGGGTCGACGCAGGCGCTGCCCATTTGCTAGAGTGCGGCGCTGATTGAGCCATGCAGAGCCAGGACGCTTGAAACCGATCCAACCCCGCGCCGAACAGAAGCTGCAAACCCGCCATGCCCTGATGGAGGCCGCCCGCGGCCTGATGGACAGTGGACGCGGCTTCGGCAGCCTGAGCCTGCGCGAAGTGACGCGCAGCGCCGGCATTGTGCCCACCGGCTTCTACCGCCACTTTCAGGGTATGGATGAGTTGGGCCTGGCCCTGGTGGAGGAAGTGGGGGAAACCTTCCGCGACACCATCCGTCAGGTGCGCCATCACGAGTTCGAGCTGGGTGGGGTGATCGACGCCTCGGTGAGCATCTTTCTCGACGCAGTGGCGGCCAATCGCTCGCAGTTCCTGTTTCTCGCCCGCGAGCAGTATGGCGGCTCACAGCCTGTGCGCCAGGCCATCGCCGCCCTGCGCGAGCGGATCAGCGCCGACCTGGTGGCGGATCTGAGCCTGATGCCCAAGCAGCAGCACCTGGACCAGGCGGCCCTGACGGTGATCGCCGACCTGGTGGTGAAGACGGTGTTCGCCACCCTGCCCGAACTGATCGATCCGCCCGCCGCCACCCTGCCCGCCCATGCCACACCCCAGGCCAAGATGATCGAGCAGCTGCGCTTTATCTTTATCGGCGCCAAGCACTGGCAGGGCCTGGGTCAACGCACCTAAAAACGCACCATTAGCGCGCAGCCACCCCATCAGCGCACCAGAATAAACCAGGCGTTTGCCCCGTTTTCGGCCCAAGGTGCCCGTAATGGGCGCCTGAAACGGGGCTCAACGCCAAACTGGCAAGGCCCTTGCTCTGTCCTCGACAGTCAACTGTCGGACAACCCTTATGCTGGTGATTCACCGCCGTATCGCCCCCCAGCCACGCTGGGACGCCGAACTTGAACTGAGCTTCGAGGCCCGCAGCAAAAGCCGCCTGCGCTGCTTCAGCCGCAGTGGCGAGGAGGTCGGCCTGTTTCTCGAACGCGGCCAACCGGCCCTGCAGGACGGCGAATACCTGCAGGCCGAGGATGGCCGTATCGTGCGGGTAATCGCCCGCCCCGAGCCGTTGTTGCACGTGACCTGTGCCAATGCCTTCGAACTGATGCGCGCGGCCTATCACCTGGGCAACCGCCACGTCGCCCTGCAGCTGGGCGATGGCTGGCTACGCCTGCCGGACGACTATGTGCTCAAGGCCATGCTCGAACAGCTCGGCGCCAGGGTGGAGCTGATCGAAGCGCCCTACCAG
>JBFHPI010000517.1:0-2115 GCA_041592855.1 Pseudomonas sp. | reverse complement strand
TTTATCGACGCCGTGCATGCCGGCGCCGCCTTGGCCCTGCTGGGCTTTTCTGTGGTACCCAGCTTGGTGACGGTGCTAATCCTGCTGTTCAGCGCCCTGATCATCGGTGGCCTGCGCTATATGGGCCTGGCGGCCTTGATCGCTTGCAGCGCCGCGGTGCTATGCGCCGCCCTGGGTGGCTTTGAGCTCAATCACGAAACCCCCAGCCTGGTGGCCCTGGTCAGTATCGCCTTCGCCACTCTGTATATCTGCATCACCGCCTACTTTGTGCACCAGCAGAGCATTCGCCTGACCCAGGTGCGCAGTGAGATCAAGCGCGAGCAGGAAAAGGCCGCGCGTCTGGCGCGCAACCTGGCCAAGTACCTGTCGCCGCAGGTGTGGGAATCCATCTTCACCGGCAAGAAGAGCGTGCGCCTGGAAACCCAGCGCAAGAAACTCACGGTGTTCTTCTCCGATATCAAGGGTTTTACCGAGCTGTCCGAGGAGCTGGAAGCCGAAGCCCTGACCGACCTGCTCAACACCTACCTCAATGAAATGTCGAAGATCTGCCTGAAATACGGCGGCACCATCGACAAGTTCGTTGGCGATTGCGTCATGGTGTTCTTCGGCGATCCGGCCAGCAAAGGGGCGAAGAAGGACGCGGTGGCGGCGGTGTCCATGGCCATTGCCATGCGCAAGCATATGAAGGTGCTGCGCCAGCAGTGGCGTGCTCAGGGCATCACCAAGCCCCTGGAAATCCGCATGGGCCTGAACACCGGCTACTGCACCGTGGGCAACTTCGGCGCCGACACGCGCATGGACTACACCATCATCGGCCGCGACGTGAACCTGGCCAGCCGCCTGGAAAGCGCTGCCGAATCCGGTGAGATCCTGATCTCCCACGAAACCTACTCGCTGATCAAGGACGTGATCATGTGCCGCGACAAGGGCCAGATTACCGTCAAGGGCTTTACCCGCCCGGTGCAGATCTATCAGGTGGTGGATTTCCGCCGCGACCTGGGTGCCAGCTCCAGCTATGTGGAGCATGAGCTGCCGGGCTTTTCCATGTACCTGGACACCAACGGCATCCAGAACTTCGACAAGGAAAAGGTCATCCAGGCGCTCAATCAGGCCGCGGCCAAGCTGCGCGACAAGGTCATCATGTAAGTGCTGCCTGGCCTGCCGGCTCACCATCAAGCAGCGGCTGCAAGGCCAGAAACTCCAGGGCGCAGGCCCGCCAGGACTGGCGCTGAGCCTGCGCCACGCAATCGGCCTGGCTCAGGGCCAGGGCGCCCAGACAGGCCTGACGCAAATCCTCATCCATCACCCCGCTGACGCCCTCCTGCAGCACATCCAGCGGTCCCGGCACCGGGAAGGCCGCCACCGGCGTGCCGCATGCCAGCGCCTCGAGCATCACCAGGCCGTAGGTATCGGTACGCGAAGGAAACACCAGCACGCTGGCCTGCTGATAGGCCGCCGCCAGCTCGGCGCCGTGCCGGTAGCCGAGAAAGGCCACCTCGGGATAAGCCGCCTGCAACGCCATGCGCTCCGGCCCGTCACCCACCACCAGCCTGCGTCCGGGCAGGTCGAGGTCGAGAAAGGCCTGAATATTCTTTTCCGTCGCCAGGCGCCCCACATAGAGAAACACCGGGTCTCCACTGACCTGCGGATTGGGCCTGAACAGCCGACAGTCCACGCCCTTGCGCCACAGTTGCAAATTGCCCAGCCCCCAGGCCAGAAAGGTCTCGCGCATGCGCTCGGTGCTCACCAGCACTGCCTGACTGGGCCGGTGAAAGGCGCGCAGCAAGGCATAGCCCCAGGCCAGGGGTACTTTGGGCCAGCGAGCATGCACATATTCCGGAAAGCGCGTATGGATGGCCGTGGAGAAAGCCAGCCCACGTTTGAGCAGCCAGCGTCGCGCGGCCCACCCCAGGGGGCCCTCGGTGGCCAGATGCACGCAGTCCGGGCGGAAATCGCGGATCGCCGGCCCCACCCGCCACAGATCCCAGACCAGGGGAATCTCCGGGTAGGTCGGACAGGGCACGCTGCGAAAATCATTGGGAGATAGCAGCTTCACCTGATGGCCCAGCGCATGCAGTTCGCCGATCAGCGCCTGCAGGCTGGTGACCACGCCGT
>JBFHPI010000516.1:0-2119 GCA_041592855.1 Pseudomonas sp. | reverse complement strand
GCCTTGCCTCTCGGTCTCGATGAAAACATCCGTACGCGATAGACAATGGTGCCATCGCCTTTTTCGAGTTCTGTCAGTGTAGGGATTGCCCTACAAAAACTTCTCCCCTTGCCTGATAACAGGTTGTCATCCCGCCCGATTCTGCCGCCCGCATAACCCTCCTAGTCTTGTGCCATCAGCGTGCAGACAACAACAAAAGGTGTGGCGATGAGCGGGTCTCAGGCAAACGATGTATTGGTCAGCTTTCGTGGCGTGCAGAAGAGCTATGACGGCGAGAATCTGATCGTCAAGGATCTCAATCTGGATATCCGCAAGGGCGAGTTCCTCACCCTGCTGGGCCCGTCCGGCTCGGGCAAGACCACCAGCCTGATGATGCTGGCCGGTTTCGAAACCCCAACCGCCGGCGAGATTCTTCTCGACGGACGCTCCCTCAACCGTCTGCCGCCGCACAAGCGCGATATCGGCATGGTGTTCCAGAACTATGCCCTGTTCCCCCATATGACCGTGGCCGAGAACCTGGCCTTCCCCCTGAGCGTGCGCGGCCTGTCGCGTACCGACAGCGCCGAGCGGGTGAAGAAGGCCCTGGCCATGGTCCAGCTGGACAGCTTCCGCAACCGTTATCCGGGCCAGCTGTCCGGCGGCCAGCAGCAGCGCGTGGCCCTGGCCCGCGCCCTGGTCTTCGAGCCGCAGCTGGTGTTGATGGACGAACCCCTGGGCGCCCTGGACAAGCAGCTGCGCGAACACATGCAGATGGAGATCAAGCACCTGCACCAGCGCCTGGGCGTCACTGTGGTGTATGTCACCCATGACCAGGGCGAAGCCCTGACCATGTCGGATCGGGTGGCGGTGTTCCACCAGGGCGAGATCCAGCAGATCGCCGACCCGCGCACCCTCTACGAACATCCCAGCAACACCTTCGTGGCCAACTTTATCGGCGAGAACAACCGCATCAGCGGCCAGCTGCTCAGCCGTGACGGCGAGCGCTGCGTGATCGGTCTGGCCCGGGGCGAGCAGGTCGAAGCACTGGCGGTGAATGTCGGTGCGGTGGGCGAGCCGGTGACCCTGTCGATCCGCCCCGAGCGTGTGCGCCTCAATGGCCACAGCGAAAACTGCCGCAACCGCTTCTCCGGGCGGGTGGCCGAATTTATCTACCTGGGCGACCACGTGCGTATCCGCATGGAGGTCTGCGGCAAGGAAGATTTCTATATCAAGCAACCCGTGGCCGAACTGGACCCCGCCCTCGGCGTGGGTGATCTGGTGCCGCTGGGCTGGCATGTCGAGCATGCCCGCGCCCTGGATCCGCTACAGCCGGACTGAATCACAACAACTGACCCAAGTGACACAGAGGAGATTACAACAATGATGAAATCCCTGAAGCTCGCGGCCCTGGCCGCCGGCGTGACCTGTGCAATGCCGGCGCTGGCGGTGGACCTGACCGCCATTTCCTTCGGCGGCGCCAGCAAGGAAGCGCAGATCAAGGCCTTCTACAGCCCCTTTGAGCAGGCCACCGGTAACAAGATTCTGGCCGGCGAATACAACGGCGAAATGGCCCGGATCAAGGCCATGGTCGACACCAACAGCGTCAGCTGGAACCTGGTGGAAGTGGAGTCCCCGGAGCTCGCCCGTGGCTGTGACGAGGGCCTGTTCGAGCCGCTCGACCCGGCCATGTTCGGCGACCCGGCGGACTTTATCGACGGCGCCATCCAGCCCTGCGGCGTGGGTTTCTTCGTCTGGTCCACGGTACTGGCCTACAACGCCGACAAGCTGAGCAGCGCGCCCAGCGGCTGGGCCGATTTCTGGGACGTGGAGAAATTCCCCGGCAAGCGCGGCCTGCGCAAGGGCGCCAAGTACACCCTGGAATTCGCCCTGATGGCCGATGGCGTGGCACCGACTGAAGTCTACGAGGTGCTGGCCACCCGCGAGGGCGTGGACCGTGCCTTCCGCAAGCTCGATGAACTCAAGCCGCATATCCAGTGGTGGGAAGCCGGCGCCCAGCCGCCGCAGTATCTGGCCTCCGGTGACGTGGTGATGAGCTCGGCCTACAACGGTCGCATCGCTGCCGTGCAGGCGGAAAGCAACCTGCAGGTGGTGTGGAACGGCGGCATCTATGACTTCGACT
>JBFHPI010000515.1:0-2125 GCA_041592855.1 Pseudomonas sp. | reverse complement strand
TCGACACCGATGGCCTTGGCCACCTTGAGCACGTCTTCCTGGGTCTCGTTGACCCGCAGATAAAAGGCCACGGTGATATCGGCGCGCATATTGTCACGGCAGATCAGGCCGTCCTTGGCACGGCGATCCACCTCCAGGGTGATCAGGGAGATGCGCATAAACTCCTTGAGGTAGATCACCGGGTAGACCAGGGCACCGGTGAAATGCACCTTGGGCGTTGAGCTCATGTCGTTGACGATCAGTGCCGTGCCCTGCGGAACCTTGATATAGAAGGCCTTGAACAACACAAAAAAGCCGAAAATCAGCAGGAAGAACAGCCCCACACCAGTGAGGAAGGGCATCAGCATTTCGAGGCTCATTGCAATCAATCTCCTTTGACTCTAGTGGTTGAGCCAGGGTTCAGAGGCCCTGGAACTCGTCCTCGGTAATGACCCGGTAGGCATGCTCGCCCTCCAGATACTCCAGCAATACGACACGGTCGCCACGTTTGAAACCGCATGCCTCGTCAGCACGCACGCGCAGGATCAGGCCTGCACCACCGTCTTCCAGAATCGCTTCGCCATGCTGCAGGGTGACCCGGCCACTGCGCACCACGGCCGTCTGCCCCAGCACCGACTTGCTGCTGGTGGCTTCCAGCTTGCGAAACAGCGGACGCAGGGGTTTACACAGCATCGCGCTGACCGGTACGGCCAACACCAGGGCGGCGCAGGCCACAATCAAGCCCAGGGGGTAACGCAGCATGCCCAACGGCAGATAGCGCAGCAGCAGTAGTTCGACGAAGTAGCACAAGGCCCAGGCGAAGAAAAACAGCAGGGTCAGCACCAGGGTCACCGGCACGCCATTGAGCCCCAGCTTGAGCAACAGCCCCGCCAGTCCTTCCGGCTGCACCGAGTCCAGGGCCGAATCGGCTTCTATGTCGAGCAGGTCGACCTCGAGGATGCCCAGGGCGGCCACACACCAATAGAGGATGGCCACGCACAGCAGGAAGCTGAACAGCACGGTGGGAAACGTGAGTGCGGTGTGCAGGAAGATTTCCATGGTTTTCCTATCCCTGAAAACAGCGGCAGGGGCTGACGCCCCCGCCGACGACATCGAATCAGGACTTGGCCCTGTCCTTCAGCCGGGCCAGTACGCTGTCGGCGCTGGCACTGTCGGCCACGATACCAGCAGCGCGCAGCTTGGCCTCCAGGGCGTCATCCGGCGCACTGGTGGCCGCCAGCTCGGCCGAGGCCTCCATCTTCGCCGCGCGCTCGGCCTGCTTCTGCTTGATCCGCTCGAGCGACTCCACTGCGGTCTGCAGCTTGGCCTGGGAGCCGCCATAACGCTGGGCCACGGCCAGTTGCGCCTTCTGCACGCTTTCGGTGGCCTTGACCGTATCCACCTGCTGCTTGAGGCGCTTGATATTGCCCTCGGCCTGGGTCACCGCCTTGCGCAGCTGGGCCACGCTGGCGGCAAACCCTTCAGCCTGCTCGCGCTCGCCGGCCTGTTCGGCCTCCAGATGGGCGATTTTCTCCGCCACCTCCTTGGCCAGGGTCTCGTTGCCAGCGTCCAGGGCCTTGAGCGCGTACTGCTCGTACTCGGCCACTTTGGCTGCACTCTTGCTCACCCGCTCACTGGCCAGCTTCTGCTTGGCCATGATCTCGGCCAGGGCCTCCTTGGACTTGCGCAGCTCCAGGTCGGCGTCACGAATCTCCTGGTCGAGAATACGCAGGGCCTGGCTGTCGACCACCGCCTCGCCCACTTCGTTGGCACCGCCGCGCAGCGCCGTAAGAATCTTGCTCCAGACGTTCATCGGTTATCTCCTGTCAGGCACTGGCCTTGAGAAAGCCTTCATAGGCTTCGGTGGCCTTGATCACGTTGTCCGCCAGCAATTCGATCTCGAACACCACATCCGACAGGGTCGAGGCCGAGCTCAAAGCGCCGAACATGGTGTAGCAAGGCTGCCCATCGGGCAGGGTTTCCAGGCCGATGGAGGACAGCGGAAAGAGCTTGTGGGTACGCAGCACTTCTTCATTGAAGGCGGCCGCGTCCCTGACATCGGCCGCCGGCCAAAGCAGCGCCTCGACGATGATCTGCTCACCGAATACGGCGATATACAGTGGCAGATCGCCGTATTCACGCATGG
>JBFHPI010000514.1:0-2125 GCA_041592855.1 Pseudomonas sp. | reverse complement strand
GTCGAAGCCATCCCCCTGCCCGAGGGCTACAGCCTGGAATGGGGCGGCGAGTATGAAAGCTCCCGCGATGCACAGATGGCAGTGTTTGGCAGCCTGCCCCTGGGTTATCTGGTGATGTTTATGATCACCATCCTGCTGTTCGACTCATTCAAGCGCGCCACCGTGATCTGGCTGACCGTGCCCCTGGCGATGATCGGCGTGACCCTGGGCTTTCTGCTCACCGGCATTCCGTTCGGCTTTATGGCCCTGCTCGGCCTGCTCAGCCTGAGCGGCATGCTGGTGAAGAACGGCATCGTCCTGGTAGATGAAATCCAGCTGCAGCTGGCCAGCGGCAAGGACGCCCTGCAGGCCGTGGAAGAGGCCTCCATCAGCCGCGTACGCCCGGTATCCATGGCCGCCCTGACTACCATCCTGGGTATGAGCCCGCTGCTCACCGACGCCTTCTTCCAGAGCATGGCGGTGGTGATCATGTTCGGCCTGGGCTTCGCCACACTGCTCACCCTGGTGGTGCTGCCGGTGCTTTATTGCGTGTTCTACGGAATCAAGGAGCAGCACTGAGGAAGAGCAACCTATGCCCCAGGCTGCGCTGAACCCTTAGGGTGCGCCGTGCGCACCGATCATCCAATGCCAGGCATGGTGCGCATGGCGCACCCTACCTATCGCGTTTCTGCAACACAGCTGTAGTAGTGGTCTAGGGTGGGCAAGGCGCAGCTTGTCCACCCACTGTTGTTCCCTGCTACCCCTAGCGGGCGCGCCTAAAGCGCCGCCAGCCCGAGCAAAGATCATCCAGCATCGGCACCAGGGCCAGGCTGATCAGCAGCAAGGCCAGCGGTAGCGTGGATACATAGCCCAGGCGATTAAAGCCAAAGGCTCCGGCTATCCCGCCCATAAAGAAGTACAGGGCCAGCAGGCTCAGCACCTGCAGGCGCTGACGGTCGACCTGGACCCGGCCGAACTGTTCGCCGTGGCGATTCCAGTACAGCAGCTTGCCCAGCTCGATGCCGATATCGGTGACGATGCCGGTGATATGGGTGGTGCGGATTTCCGCTCGTGACAGCTTGGTAATCAGGGCGTTCTGCAGGCCCATGATGAAGCACAGCAGCATCACCGTCAGCGGCACGAACAGGCCTTCGATGGTCGCCAGGGTGGCGCCGAGCAAACCGAAGCACAGCAGCAACACCGCTTCACAGAGCAGCGGCAGGGCGTTCTCGCTGTGCAGGCGGCGGCGCTTGGAGTAGGTGACCAGCAGGGTCGAGGCGATGGCACCGAGGATAAAGGACAGTACCCCGCCCAGGCCGCCGAGCACCAGATCATAGGCACCCAGGGCGATATGGTCGGCCATGGCCGAGACGATCCCGGTCATATGCGAGGTGTACTGCTGCACGGCGAGAAAGCCGCCGGCATTGATCGCCCCGGCAACAAAGGCCAGGGCGTAACCCAGGTGCCGGTTGGCCAGCACCGTGCGCTTGCGCCCGGTCAGGCGCCTGGCATAGCGGATTGGCATGACACCCGCCTTAGCAGTGGATTTCCGCGTTCTTGATACCCAACTGACGCAACTCGTCGATCAGCTGGTTGAGGTCGGCGAAGGACTCCACCTCATCCTGCTCATCGATCAGGAAGTAGCTGGTGCCCACGCCCTTCTTCAACAGCACGATCCACTCCCGGGTATTGCCCGGGTTGGGGATCAGATGGGTGTCGAACTGCACCCCGGCGGCATGCCGGGCGCGGATATCTTCACGCTTCATATCCGCCCCGTTACTCCACCGTCACGCTTTTCGCCAGGTTGCGCGGCTGATCGACGTCGGTGCCCTTGAGCACGGCGACATGGTAGGACAGCAACTGCAAGGGGATGGTGTAGAGAATCGGCGCCAGTAGGTCGTGGATATGCGGCATGTTCACCACATGGGTGCCCTCGCCGTTGCGCATGCCGGCCTGCTGGTCGGCGAACACGATCAACTCGCCGCCGCGGGCACGCACTTCCTGCAGGTTGGACTTGAGTTTCTCCAGCAGCTCGTTGTTCGGTGCCACCGTCACCACCGGCATATCGCTGTCCACCAGGGCTAGCGGGCCATGCTTGAGCTCGCCAGCCGGATAAGCCTCGGCGTGGATATAGGAGATTTCCTTG
>JBFHPI010000513.1:0-2126 GCA_041592855.1 Pseudomonas sp. | reverse complement strand
AGTTGGTGGTAATCGGGCAGCATGTACTGGCACAGCTGGTAGAAGGCCTTGTTGTGCTCGGCCTCCTTGAGGTGGGCCAGCTCGTGCACCACGATCATCTGCAGAAACTGCGGCGCGGCGTCCTTGAACAGGGCGGCCACGCGGATTTCCTTCTTGGCCTTGAGCCTGCCGCCCTGCACCCGTGAGACAGCTGTATGCAGGCCGAGGGCGCGGTGGGTCAAATCCAGGCGATTGTCGTAGAGCACCTTGTCGATGGCTGGTGCATTGCGCAGATGCTCCTGCTTGAGCGCCATCACATAGGCATACAGCGCCTTGTCGCTCTGCACCTCATGGCGCCTTGCATAGGACTGGGCCAGGTAGTCGCCCAGACGGTCCTGGGCAATCAGCTGACGGATCTTGTCCTGTAAGGACGTGGGGTAGGCTTGCAGGTATTTAAGCGCGGTCATGCGATCCGGTTGCACGAGTAAAGGGCGAAGTATGCCTTATTCGGCCGGCACGACCTTGAGCACCCGCCCATTGGCATTGTCGGTCAGCAAATACAGGGCGCCATCCGGGCCGCTGCGTACATCACGGATACGCTCGTCCAACTCCTCGAACAGAATGTCCTCACCGGCCAATTTGCCATCCAGCAGGCGGATACGGCGCACGCTGCGTTCGGCCAGGGTGGCGGCGAACAGATCACCCTGCCACTGGGGGAACAGGCTGCCGCGGTACTGGGTCAGGCTCGACGGCGCCACCGAGGGCGTCCAGTGCAGCAGCGGCGGTTGCAAGCCAGGCAGTTCGGTGTAAGGGCTGATCAGCGCACCGGTGTAATCCACGCCATGGGTAACCAGGGGCCAGCCATAGTTGCGCCCCGCTTCGATCAGGTTCAGCTCGTCACCGCCGCGGGGGCCATGTTCATGGCTGTACAGGCGTCCAGCCTCGGTGTCATAGAAAATACCCTGCACATTGCGATGCCCCAGGCTGTAGATCTCCGGCGCTGCGCCGGGTTGATCACGCAGGGGGTTATCCGCTGGCACGCTGCCATCGCGATTGAGACGTACGATCTTGCCCAAATGGTTGGCGGGACTCTGCGCCTGTTCGCGCCAGTCGAAACCATCGCCCAGGGTCAGCACCAGGGTCTGATCCGGCAGGAAGGCCAGGCGCCCGCCATAGTGGGCGGCACCGGCTTTCAAGGGCTGAGCGGTAAACAGCACCTGAACATCCTGCAGCCCACCCTCGACCAGACGGCCCCGGGCCAGGCGGGTATTGTTGGCCTGCTCACTGCCATGGGCATAGCTCAGATAAACCCACTGATTGCGGACAAACTCAGGGTCCAGCGCCACCTCCATCAAACCGGCCTGGGCCGCGACAAAGACCTCGGGCACGCCGCTCACAGGCGTCGGGTCGAGACGGCCATCGGCCTCGATCAGGCGCAGGCGGCCAACCCGCTCGGTGACCAGCATGCGCCCGTCCGGCAGGAAGGCCAGGGACCAGGGAAACTCCAGTCCCTTGCTCAGGGTTTCGATGCGGTAGTCCATGGCCTGAGCCAGGGAACTGCCGCACAGGCTCAACAGCAACGCAATCAGGAACGGCTTGAACATGGCGCAGGCCTTGTACGGGAGAAAGAAACCCACTGATTCAGGAGCGGGCAAGGGGGCGACTGAGACGGGCGAACAACAGCGCGCCGAGGCTGCCGCAGGCCATCAGCCCGAGGGTGCCGGCCAGGCTACGGTTGGCGCCGATCAGGGTCGGCATGGGCAACAGGGCATTGACCAGGCTCATGGCCAGCCAGACCGCCAGGGCGCCGGCCAGGGCGAACAGCAGCCAGCGTACCGGCAGCAGGTGTCGGCTGAGCCAGGCCGCGCTGGGCAAGGCGAAGAGAAAGCCAGCCCCCACCAGTACGGCGAATACCGGGGCAAAACCCAGCAGGTCGAGGCCGGTGGCGCGCAACCGCACAGCCGCCGAAATTGGCGCGCCCAGACCTTGCAGCATGGCCAGGTTGTACTGGGTCTGCACAATGCTGCCCAGCATCGCCGCCAGCAGCACGGCAAACACAAAGGCAGACAGATACTGGGCTTTACTGGGCATGGGCACTGACCGGGAAGCGGAGAAGTGACCAAAGTATGACCCAGACACTTGCCTGT
>JBFHPI010000512.1:0-2138 GCA_041592855.1 Pseudomonas sp. | reverse complement strand
TTGTGCAAGTGAGCCTTGGTGGCCTGATAGTTGATCGACTGGGCTGCGTCGTAACCACTGATCGGATCCCATAGGATCGAGAGCGGCCAGAACAGCAGGTTGACCACCCCGAAACCATATTCACGGCCGTAGAAGGATCCGCCACCGGGCAAAAGGCCCAGCGCGGCGCCCACGCCTGGCTTCTTTTCCTGCACGGCTTGTCCGCGTGCCTCGAAATGCTTGAGCTCGGCTTCCTGATGGGAGTTAAGGCCTGTTGCACAGCCGCTGCACAGCATGATGATGCCGGCGACTGCGAGGATACGTTTACTGCTCATACTGACTCCATGTTGGGATAATCATCCAGCCGCTAGAAAGTGGCGGCGAAGTCTAGCATGTGGCGCTGGCATTTGGCCTGTATGTTGAGCCGGGCGCACGCTGTACGTAATTTTTCGCTCAATCGGTGTTTTTTTGCCTAGAATTCACCTCCATTTCGGGTTCAGGGAGTCTTCCATGCGGCGCGTGATCTTCAATCAGAAGGGCGGGGTGGGTAAGTCGAGCATTGCCTGCAACCTGGCAGCGGTCAGTGCCTCCCAGGGCTATCGCACCCTGCTGGTGGATCTGGACACCCAGGCCAACTCTACCCATTACCTCACAGGGCTGGCCGGTGACGACATTCCCGTGGGTATCGCCGAGTTTTTCAAGGGCACCCTGAGCAGCGGTCCGTTCGGCAAAAAGGGCAGCGTGGATATCTACGAAACCCCCTTCGACAACCTGCATGTGGTCACTGCCACCGCCGAGCTGGCCGATCTGCAGCCCAAGCTTGAGCAGAAACACAAGATCAACAAGCTGCGCAAACTGCTGGAAGAGCTGAGCGAGGACTACGAGCGGATCTATCTGGATACTCCGCCAGCGCTGAATTTCTACACGGTTTCCGCGTTGATCGCCGCCGATCGCGTGCTGATTCCCTTCGATTGCGACAGCTTTTCCCGTCAGGCCCTGTATGGCCTGCTGCGCGAGATCGAGGAGTTGCGCGAGGACCACAACGAAGGTCTGGAGGTCGAGGGCATCGTGGTCAACCAGTTCCAGCCGCGCGCCACCCTGCCCCAGCAGTTGCTCGACGAACTGATCGCCGAGGGCCTGCCGGTGTTGCCGGTCAATCTGATGAGCTCGGTGAAGATGCGTGAGTCGCACCAGGCCTGCATGCCGCTGATCCATCTGGATCGCAGCCACAAGCTGACCCAGCAGTTTGTCGAGCTGCATGACCTGCTGGATAACGCCTGACCACGATCGGTTGTTCAGCCACTAAAAAAGCTGCCTAGGCAGCTTTTTTAGTGTGAATGGAGGGTGGGTGTTAGCGCACCACGAAGACATCGCAGGGCGCGCGGTGCAGGAAGTGCTGCGCCAGGCTGCCGAGCAGGGCTTGGGAGAAGGCGCTGCGACCATGGCTGCCAAGTACCAGCAGTTCGATATTGTCGCTGCGCAGCTTGCTTTGCAGGCTATTGAGAATACCGCCCTGCTGGATGGAGTGGCTCAGGGTTGGGCCTTCGCTGGGCAGATTCTGCTGCTCATCCTTGATCAGTTGATCGATCAATGCGGTCTGGGTGGCCAGTTGCGCCTCCACCTGCTTGGCGGTGCCCTTGTCCGGCACGAACACATGCAGGGCGTGCAGGTTGGCCGCGCTGGGCAGCAGGCGATAGGCCTGGCCCAGGGCGCTGCAGGCGCAGAGGGAGAAGTCGATGGCCGACAGGGCGCGCTGATAGGGCTTGTTGTCATTGCGCGCCACCAGCAGCAGCGGCACCGGGCAGTTGCGCGCGATGCGGTCCAGGCTGGTGCCGGAGAAGAAATCATGGCGCTGATGGTGTGCACCCAGTACCAGCAGGTCGCAGCCCAGCTCGTCGAGCACCTGCAAGACCACTTCAGAGGGCTTTTGCCCGCTGCGAACCAGCAGGTCGGTGCCGCTCGGGGCGTATTGGGTCAGGCTGCGGTCCAGAGCCTGTTTGGCCTGCTCGTGTTCCTGGCTGCTTTTGCTCGGGTCGAGCACATGCAGCATGGTCAGCTTGGCATTGTGCTGCTTGGCCAGTTGGGTGGCGCGGCACAGGGCAATATCGGCAGTGTCGCGCAGGTCGTGGGCGATCAGGATGTGACTGGGCATGGTCGGC
>JBFHPI010000511.1:0-2140 GCA_041592855.1 Pseudomonas sp. | reverse complement strand
TGCGACAGCTGGGCTTTTGCCTTTATTCAGCGCGTCTGGCCCTTTCCCAGCGCTTCAGTACTGACCTTGCAGGCGTTCGACGCTGCGGCGCTGGCCGACTACTTCGTCAGGCCCTGGGTCGCTGCCGACAGCCCCCGTCGCACCCGCTTTCTGAGCGCCCGCAGCGCTGAGCCGTTACTGCCCGAGGACGCGCCCCAGCAGTCGGACGCGGAGCACGCCGAGCGTGAGCGGGAACAGAGCCTGCCCGAATTGCGCCTGCTGGCCGCCCACTGCCGGGGTAACCCGGGGCTTGCCTGGCATTACTGGCGCAAGCAACTGCGTTCCGAACCTGACCCTGAGCAGCAAGAGCAGGCCGTGGCGCATGAACATGCCGGGCCGGCGGCCAGTGATGTCGTATGGGTCGCACAGGATCTTGAAGCGCCTGCACTGCCTGCCGGCGCTGGAGAGGATATCGCCTTCGTGCTGCATGCCCTGCTCCTGCATCGCGGGCTGAGCACCGAGCTGCTCGCCCTGTTGCTGCCGATGCCGCAGGCCCGTGTCGCCTCGCAACTGCTACGCCTACAAGCCCTGGGGCTGCTGGTCCGTGAGGGCGCCTGCTGGCAGGTCGCGCCACTGGCTTACCCCACAGTGCGTGAGTTTTTGCGCGCCCGTGGTTATCTCGTCGACGCATTCTGAGTATTGCCAATGGCTGATACACCCGAACTCAACCGCCTGTTCAATACACTGGATAGCGCTGCGCTGCTGGAGCTGGGGCTTATAGTCGGCGCTGCGCTGGCGCTGATCATACTGTCCCAGCGCACACTGCCCTGGCTGGCTAACCGGCTGCATGGCCGGCTGCGCCACCATGTCCTGGCTGCTGTGCCGTTGCTGCGTCTTGTGGTGATCCTGATCGCGCTGCTGCTGGCCCTGCCGATCGTTATCGAGCCTTCGTTGCGCAATATGGTCGCCCTGCTGGGGGCTGCGGGTCTGGCGATCGGCTTCGCCCTCAAGGACTACGTCAGCAGCCTGATTGCCGGTGTCGTATCGGCCTTCGAGATGCCCTACCGGCCCGGTGACTGGGTCGAGATCGACGGCCACTATGGAGAGGTGGTGCATGTGGGGATGCGCACCGTCGCCCTGGTCACCGTCGATGATGACTACATCACAGTGCCGCACCTCAAGCTCTGGTCCACGGCCGTGCGCAACGCCAACAACGGTAGCCCGAGCCTGCAATGCACCGCGACCTTCTATCTGCACCCTGAACATGATGCGGACCGCGCCCGGGCGACACTGGAAGATGTCGCCTTGACCAGCCCCTACCTGTGCTTCGACCAGCCGGTCGTTGTCGCCGTTGGCGAGGAGACCTGGGGGACGAAGTACAGCATTCGGGCCTATCCGGTTGATCCTCGCCAGCAGTTTCGCTTTGTCACCGATCTTACAGTGCGCGGCCGCGAGGCCTTGAGCCGTGAGGGGGCGCGTCCGTTGCTGCCCCAGGCGGCAGCCTTTTGCGCGGCCTCGCAGGTGACACCCTAGCGCCGGCGACCCGGCCTGCCGCGTCAGCACCTGGCTTGGCCGGGGCCGCTACGAGCGGGCGAGTTGGCGCAGCACGTAATGCAGGATGCCGCCATGCTGGAAATAGTCCCACTCCTTCGGCGTGTCGATGCGCACGCGGGCGGTAAAGGCCTTGCCGCCCTCCACCTGAATCCTGACTTCACGGTCGCCGGGGCTGAGCGGAGCGATATCGAACGACTCCTCGCCGCTCAGGCCCAGTGACTGGGCCGATTCGCCGTCGGCAAACTGCAGCGGCAGCACGCCCATGCCGACCAGGTTGGAGCGATGGATACGCTCGTAGCTTTCGGCGATGACCGCGCGTACCCCCAGCAGGCGGGTGCCCTTGGCCGCCCAGTCGCGGCTCGAGCCGGTGCCGTACTCCTTGCCGGCGATCACCAGCAGCGGCGTGCCTTCGGCCTGGTAGCGCATCGCCGCATCGTAGATGGACATCTTCTGCCCGTCCGGCTGGAAGCGCGTCCAGCTGCCTTCGGTGCCGGGGGCCAGCTGGTTCTTCAGGCGCACGTTGGCGAAGGTGCCGCGCACCATCACCTCATGATTGCCGCGGCGTGAGCCGTAGGAGTTGAAATCGCCGACGCCAACACCGAGCCCC
>JBFHPI010000510.1:0-2152 GCA_041592855.1 Pseudomonas sp. | reverse complement strand
GCCCGTTACGTCGAGGACGAACTGGTGTTGCAAGCCTCCGAGCTGGCGGGCGTGCATGAGTTTGCCCGCCTGCATCCCAAGGGCTATGAACTGCAGGTGGGTGAGCGCGGGCAGAACCTCTCCGGCGGCCAGCGGCAGAACGTCGCCCTGGCTCGGGCGTTGTTGCTTGATCCGCCGATTTTGCTGCTCGACGAGCCCACCAGCTCCATGGATAACACCGGCGAGGAGCGTCTCAAGCAGCGCCTGGGCAAGGTCATCGGCAACAAGACCCTGCTGCTGGTGACCCACCGGGCCTCCATGCTCAGCCTGGTGGATCGCCTGATCATCGTCGACCGTGGGCAGATCATCGCCGACGGGCCGAAAGGCAGCGTGATGGAAGCCTTGAAGAAGGGGCAGATCAGTGTCAGCTAATACCTCTGAGAAGGGCTTGCGCCACGCCATCGGCGCCTATTTCGGCAGTCGCGATGCCCTCGGCGACGAGCCACTGCCGGAAGTCAGCAAGGCGCTGATCGAAGATGCCCCACGGGTGATCCGTCTGACCATCTGGAGCCTGATCGCCTTCGTCGTTTTCTGTCTGCTCTGGGCCCACTTTGCCGTGGTCGATGAGGTGACCCGCGGCGATGGCAAGGCCATTCCGTCTTCACGCCTGCAAAAGATCCAGAACCTGGAAGGAGGCATCGTCGCCGAGCTGTTTGTGCGCGAAGGGCAGATTGTCGAGGCTGGCGATGCACTGCTGCGCCTGGACGACACCCGTTTCGCCTCCAATGTCGGCGAAACCGAGGCCGATCGTCTGGCGCTGTTGCTGCGGGTGGAGCGCCTGAGTGCCGAAGTGCAGGACCGCGAATTGGTGGTCAGCGACGAGGTGCGGCAGAAGGCGCCGGGGCAAGCCGATAACGAAATCCAGCTGTTCAATAGCCGCAAGCAGCAATTGCTCGATGAAGTGGCGGGCCTGGAAGAACAGCTGATCCAGCGGCAACAGGAACTGCGCGAGTTTGTTTCCAAACAGGGGCAGTTTCGCAACAGCCTGAGCCTGCTGCGTCAGGAGATCCAGATGTCCGAACCGCTGGTGGCCCAGGGCGCCATCTCCCAGGTCGAGGTGCTGCGCCTCAAGCGTTCCGAGGTCGAGGCCCGTGGTCAGCTGGAGGCCACCACCCTGGCGATTCCCCGAGCCGAATCGGCGATCAAGGAAGTTGAGCGCAAGATCGACGAAACCCGCGGGCGTTTCCGCAGTGAGGCCCTGGCCCAGCTTAATGAAGCGCGCACCGAGTTGAGCAAGATCCAGTCCACCGGCAAGGCACTGGAGGATCGGGTCAACCGCACCCTGGTCACCTCGCCGGTACGGGGGATCGTCAAGCAGTTGCTGGTCAACACCATCGGCGGGGTGATCCAGCCGGGCAGCGACCTGGTGGAGATCGTGCCACTGGATGACAACCTGCTGGTGGAGGCGCGTATCCGCCCGCAGGACATTGCCTTCCTCCATCCGGGGCAGGAGGCCATGGTCAAGTTCACCGCCTATGACTACACCATTTACGGTGGTCTCAAGGCCGAACTGGAGCAGATCGGTGCGGACACTGTCACCGACGATGAGGGCAACAGCTTCTACGAGATCAAGCTACGCACCGAAAGGAGCCATCTGGGCACCGAGGAGAATCCGCTGCTGATCATCCCCGGTATGGTGGCCTCGGTGGACATCATCACCGGCAAGAAAAGCGTGCTCAATTATCTGCTCAAACCCATTATCCGCGCCCGTGCAGAGGCTCTGCGCGAGCGCTGATAGTTGTTATCGCTGTATACGCCCGAATCAATCTCGATATTTCGTCCAGGTGCGCTGATCTTGCCTTGATTCTGGCTATGCTTAAGGGTGATTGGCAAGCGCGGCTCGGGCTGAAATTCCGGTATCGAGCTCAAGAAAAGCGCATAACAGCAGATAAACGCTGTACTTGTTAAAGCCGGTTGGGTTGTCTCACTCTTAGCTTAAAGGACTGCCTCCTATGCTGCGTTCCATGAAGATTTCCGTGCGTGCCATGCTCTGCTTTGGGTTGATTTCACTGCTGGTGGCGATTGTCGGGGGATACGCCCTGATCCAGATGAGTGATATGCGAGCTCAGGCTCATTATGTGGATGAGCAGGTACTACCAAAGATTCAGGCGCT
>JBFHPI010000509.1:0-2153 GCA_041592855.1 Pseudomonas sp. | reverse complement strand
CCAGCTCGCGCAGGGTCGGCGCCTCGGGGTAGCCGAGCAGGCGCTCATCGGCCAGGCTGGCCAGTACGCGCATCTGTCCCGAATCGGTATAGGCGGTGTGGGTACCGCCGCTGTAGGCGAACACGGCATCGCCAGCAATCACCAGGGGGGCCATGCCGGCCCCGCCCGAGGTGGGCACGATGCGCAGCTGCAGGCCCTCGCGCTTGGCCAGGGCCTGCATCAGCAGGCGATCCTCGGCGGCCTGGGTGACATAGACCTGGCCGGGGTTGGCCCGCAGATAAGCCAGTAACCCGGTCCAGTCGCGAATAGCACGGGTGGCGCCGGTCACCAGGGCCGGCTGCTCCAGGGACAGGCCGGCCACATAGATAAAACTGTCCAGATCATAGGAGGTGGGCGCCAGCAGCGGTGAAATGTTATTGACCGAGGAGGCGCCGAACTGGAACACGTAGCCCTGCTCGCGGCTGCCGGCCAGCATGGCCGCCGACGCGGCACCACCGGAACCGGGAATATTGCTCACCCGCACCGGTTGGCCGAGCTGCTCGGCCAGTATCCCGGCCAGCACCCGGCCCTGGATATCGGTACTGCCCCCTGCGGCATACCCGATAATCATGGTCAGCGGTCGGTCGGGAAAGCGCTCAGCCCAGGCCAGCGACGATAGCCAGGCCAGGCTGCAGAGCAACAGGGATCGCGTCAACCTCATACTTCACCTCACGGAACAGCCTGGCGACGCCTGCACCATTGCAGGGCACCCGTCGCGCTCACATTCACGCCAGGGCAGTACCCGTAGCGTCCGCCTAAAACTGAAGCAAGTTGCGCGCCCAACAGCCGGAGCAAGCGCCTTAAAGCCGCCTGGGTGTTGACGCCCGACCTTCCACCGCCATAAGCCATGGGTCAAAAGCGCCGGTTAGTGCAGACCGATTTCCTCGATCAGCTGGCGATACTCCTGCACCTGGCGGCTCAGCATGGCTTTGACCTCATGCCCGTTCATATAACGAATGGGCTGGCGGATGCGGGTTTCCGTCACCTCGATAAAGCGCGGGTCGCGGGCTGCCGCCTGCAGCGCGGCAGCCAGCACCTGCACCTGCTCGGCCGGGGTATCCGCCGGCACCGTTACCACCCGCACCGCATGCAGGGCCAGGTCGTAGCCCAGTTCGCGCAGGGTGGGGGCCTCGGGGTAACCGAGCAGGCGCTCTTCAGCCAGGCTGGCCAGCACGCGCATCTGCCCCGAATCGGTATAAGCGGTATGGGTGCCGCCGCTATAGGCAAAGAACACCTCCCCGGAGAGCACCAACGGCGCCATGCCGGCGCCACCGGAGGTGGGCACGATGCGCAGATCCAGGCCCTCGCGTTTGGCAATGGCGCGGGTCAGCAAGCGGTCCTCGGCGGTCTGGGTGGCATACACCTGACCCGGATTGGCGCGCAAATGCTGAAGCAGGCTGGCCCAGTCGCGGAACCCACTCTGGCCACTGGTGACATAGGCCGACTGATCGAGGGACAACCCCGCCACATAGATAAAGCTGTCCAGGTCATAGGAGGCCGGCGCCAGCAATGGCGAAATACTGATGGTGGAGGAAATACCGTACTGGAACACATGGCCCTGTTCCGTGCTGCTGGCCAGCATGGCTGCCGCCACCGCACCACCGGCCCCCGGAATATTGCTGACCTGCACCGGCTGACCCAGCAACTCACCCAGTACCTCAGCCAGAACCCGCCCCTGAATATCCGTGCTGCCGCCGGCGGCATAGCCGATCACCATGGTCAACGGGCGCTCGGGAAACTCCGCCGCCCGGGCCGACGCAGGCGCCATGGCCAGCCCAAGACAGATCAGCAACGCACAGATCAGCGGCATGGCAAACCTCCCAGGGCAGAAGCCGGTATGGCCAGGACGCACAGGTGCGCCTGCTGGCCTGCTCTGTTTAGTTTTAGTACAAGATGAGCGCACCCGACAAATGACAACGATTATCACTTGCTATAAATCTAATAAGAATTATTCTCATATCACCACCTCAGGGAGATGTGACATGACCTATCTAATCGATGCCTGGCTTGATCGCCCCCAGCCCTACTTGCGCATCCTCAATCGTGATACCGGCGCCGTGTGCGCAGTGCTGGACGAAGAGGCGCTGGACGAGCTAAGGGATCAGGGTGAACTG
>JBFHPI010000508.1:0-2160 GCA_041592855.1 Pseudomonas sp. | reverse complement strand
TCCCTCTCCCGCCGGGAGAGGGAAGATCATCAACGAGCAAGTAGACCCACCATGCGCACACTGACCATCGAGCCCTTGAGCAAGGAAGCCTTCGCCCCCTTCGGTGACGTGATCGAAACCGAAGGCAGCGAGTTCTTCATGATCAACAACGGCTCCACCCGTCGCTATCACAAGCTGGCCACGGTCGAGACCGCCCAGCCTGAGGATCGGGCGATCATCAGCATCTTCAGCGCCGAGGCGCTGCCGATGCCGCACACCGTGCGCATGCTGGAGCGCCATCCGCTGGGCAGCCAGGCCTTTGTCCCGCTGCTCGGCCACCCCTTTCTGATCGTGGTCGCGCCCGCTGGCGATGCACCTGTATCAGGGTCCGTCCGTGCCTTCCGCAGTAATGGCAGGCAGGGCATCAATTACCATCGCGGCGTCTGGCACCACCCGGTGCTGACGATCGAAAAGCGGGATGACTTCCTGGTGGTTGATCGCAGTGGTTCCGGCAACAACTGCGATGAGCATTTCTTCAATGAGGACGAGTTACTCCTCCTCGCCCCCCACCAATAAGAGAAGCCTGCAGCCGGCCTGTCGGCCTGCGGGAAAGAGGTACAGATCGTGGAAGCACATTTCACCGAATGGCTCAACCTGGGCATCCGCTGGATCCATATGATCACCGGTATCGCCTGGATCGGCGCATCCTTCTATTTCGTCTGGTTGGAGAACAACCTCAATCGCAGCAATCCCCGCGAGGGCCTGTCGGGCGACCTCTGGGCGATTCACGGTGGCGGTATCTACCACCTGGAAAAGTACAAGCTGGCTCCGCCGAAAATGCCGGAGAACCTGCACTGGTTCAAATGGGAGGCCTATGCCACCTGGCTGTCGGGCGTGGCCCTGCTGCTGGTGGTGTACTACCTCAACCCCAGCCTGTATCTGATCAAGCCCGGCGTGGCCCTGGATCCGGCCATGGGCATCGCCATTGGCCTGGGTTCCATGGCAGCCAGCTATGTGATCTACCACCTGCTGTGCGACTCGCCCCTGGGCAAGCGCCCGGCCCTGCTCGGCGCCGTGCTGTTCGCCCTGATCATCGCCGCCGCCTATGGCTTCAGCCAGATCTTCAGCGGCCGCGCGGCCTATATCCATGTCGGCGCCATTATCGGCACCATCATGGTCGGCAACGTGTTCTTCACCATCATGCCGGCCCAGCGCTCGCTGGTGAAGGCCATCGAAGAGAACCGCGAACCCGACCCGGTACTGCCGGCCAAGGGCCTGCTGCGCTCGCGTCACAACAACTACTTCACCCTGCCGGTGCTGTTCATCATGATCAGCAACCACTTCCCGAGCACCTACGGCAGTGAATACAACTGGCTGATCCTGGCCGGTATCGCGGTGCTGGCCGTACTGGTACGCCACTACTTCAACACCCGTCACGACAGCGGCAAGTATGTCTGGACCCTGCCGGCCGCGGCCCTGGGCATGATCTGCCTGGCCTATGTCACCGCTCCGGTACACCGCGCGCCGGCCGCGGCTCCAGTGGCAGCCGCCGAGCAACCGGCCGACGCCACCCTGGCCAAGGTCGAGGAGGCCGCTGCAAGCGCCACTGCCGAACAGGCGCCGGCTACCCAGGTCGCCAGTGCCGGCAGCGCCAACTTCGCCAAGGTCGAAAGCGTGATCCAGGAACGCTGCACCGTGTGCCACTCGGCCACCCCGAGCAGCCCGATGTTCAGCACCGCCCCGGCCGGCTTTATGCTCGACACCCCTGAGCAGATCAAGGCCCAGGTCGCCAAGATCCATGCCCAGACCGTCGCCAGCCAGATCATGCCCTTGGGCAATATCACCCAGATGACCCAGGACGAGCGCGACCTGCTCGGCCAGTGGATCGACCAGGGCGCCCCCATCAACTAAGCGGTATGGCCAGCCGGGCGGACTACCCCCGCCCGGCCCGGCTGCACCAAGCCGGCGCCCGCACCCAGGCGCCCGGTCACTCAGCAATACCGAGGTCCCTCACTCCTGCATGCTGTCCTGTGCAGGTTGCAGCACATCCCTAACAACAAGGAAAACCGATGAAGCTCAAACACCTCCCCCACTCCATTGCCCTGGCCGGCGCTGTGTTCGGCAGCCAGCAGGCCCTCGCCGAAGGCCCGCTGTTCTGGCAGGACAACAGCCTGTCCTACC
>JBFHPI010000507.1:0-2163 GCA_041592855.1 Pseudomonas sp. | reverse complement strand
GGCGGTTTCAACCCCGAAGGCATTCGCGTCGGTGACGCCGGCAAGCGCCAGGGCAAGGCGGTCAAGGTCTGGGACCAGCGCGAGTACAAGAACCTCGACGATCAGGTCGAGCTGGGCACGCGCAATATCAAGGTGGCCCTGCGCCGCCTGCGCAAGTTCGCCCGTCAGGGCGCTCAGGACGAGCTGGACCTGGACGGCACCATCGACCACACCGCCAAGGACGGCGGCCTGCTCAATATCCAGATGCGCCCGGAGCGGCGCAATGCGGTCAAGCTCTTGATCCTGTTCGATATCGGCGGCTCCATGGACGCCCACGTCAAGGTCTGCGAGGAACTGTTCAGCGCCTGCAAGACCGAATTCAAGCACCTGGAGTACTTCTACTTCCACAACTGCGTGTACGAGTCGGTGTGGAAGAACAACCTGCGCCGCACCAGCGAACGTTTCTCCACCCATGACCTGCTGCACAAGTACGGCCCCGACTACAAGGTGGTGTTTGTCGGCGACGCGGCCATGGCCCCCTACGAGATCACCCAGGCCGGCGGCAGCGTCGAACACTGGAATGAGGAGCCGGGCTATGTGTGGATCAAGCGCTTTATGGAGAAGTACAAGAAACTGATCTGGATCAACCCCTACCCCAAGGACAGCTGGAACTACACCGCCTCCACCGGCCTGATCCGCGAACTGGTCAATGACCAGATGTACCCCCTGACCCTGCAGGGACTTGAGGAAGGCATGAAGTTTCTTTCCAAGTAAGCACAACGGGCCCCACAGGGCCCGTTGCCGTTATGGCTTGCCGTACGCCTGGCCTTCTGCTGCAATCGCCGCCCCAGGGATCAGGATACGCCTCAACCATGTCCACTCACCCATACCAATTCAGCCTGGGCGCTGACGAACACGCCATGCAGGTGGTGCGTCAGGGCCTGGAGGCCTTCAATGCCGAGCAGATCGGCGACTACTACCGTTATGAAGATTTCCAGCTGTACGCGCGGCGCGGTGATCAGGTGGTCGGCGGCCTGTTTGGTCATAGCGGTATGGGCTGGCTGTATATCGACTACCTGTGGCTCGATGGCCACGAGCGCGGCCAGGGCCTGGGTGCGCAGTTGCTGCAGGCCGCCGAAATCGAGGCGCGCCAGCGCGGTTGTGTGGGGGTGTTTCTCTACACTTACAGCTTCCAGGCGCCGGACTTCTACCAGAAGCAGGGCTTCCAGATCATGGGCGTGCTGGAGGACTGCCCGCCCGGTCATCAGCGCTATTACCTGAAGAAAGCGCTCTGATCAGCGCCAGTGCCGCCGCGCATAGGCATCCTGTCTGGACGGGCGCCCTACCCCCAAGGTCCAGCCGATGCCCAGGCCGATCAGTTCCATGAGCCAGGCCAGCAACAGAGCACAACTGATGCCCCAGGCGATCGCCTCGGGTGCCAGCAATACCTGATAGCGGTAGGCACTGTAGGTGGCTGCCAGCAGTTCGCGGTCCGCCGCCACCAGCAGGTGCCAGGCCTGGCCGTACCAGGGCCCTTGCATGGCGCGCCACTCGGTCTCCAGCCACCGGGCGCGCTGCACCAGCACCTCGACACTGGCCGCATCGCTGCGCATCACCGGGTCCGGGCTGGCCTGGTAATGAGCGATCAGGGCCTGCAAGTCACCCTTGAAGAAACGCCGAGCGGTAGCCTCGAAACCTGCCAGCCCCTGCTGGGACTCCACACGCTGGGCCTCCACCCGCTTGGCGTAATCGTCGATAAAACCCGGCACCTGCACACCCACCAGCAGGCCCAGGGCAAACAGGGCCAAACGCAAATAGCTTCTAAACATCGTTCGCCTCCAGGCGCCCATGGGCCAGGCACTCGCCGCCGCGCCACAGGCGCCATTCGCCAGGCTGATACAGCGTCCAGTCTTCGTTATCGGTCAAAGGCTCGGTGGCCAGCACGGTGACCACATCGTTGGGCGTGGTCTCGGCCTGGAAATCCACCTGCATATCGGCATCCTTCAGATGCGCCGGGCCGAACGGGGCACGTCGGGTAATGTGAGCCAGCTTGCTGGTGCAGAAACTGAACAGCCAGTCGCCGTCACTGAGCAGGCAGTTGAATACGCCATGGCGACGGTAGTGAGCGCAGGCATCGAGCAGCACAGGCAGCAGCGCCTCGGGCGCTGGGGCATCGTCGAAAGC
>JBFHPI010000506.1:0-2171 GCA_041592855.1 Pseudomonas sp. | reverse complement strand
AGGAGGTCACCACGGCGAAAAAGCCGAGAAAGATCAGCACCAGGGCATCACGTCGGCTGCGCATTTCCACCAGTTTGAGGACAAAGGCAGCGATCAGCAGCACCACCCCGGCATCCAGGCCGATCAGGCTGCCCCGGGAGAAGAACACCCCCAGGGCCGCCGCCAGCATCAGCCCGGCCTTGGCCCAGGCATTGGGGTAGCCGGCACGCATGCGGAAAATCTGGATGCGCCAGGCCGCGCAGCCCAGCCACAGGACAATGATCCAGGGCGGCAGATGCCCCAGATGGGGAATGATCACCAGCGCCTGAGCCACCAGCAGCCAACTCAGACTGATGCGCGGTATCGCCTGCACCGTGCTCATCGCGTCACCCCATACAGTGCCAGGGCGCGTAGACAGGCTTCGCGATGGGCATCGCCTCCCTCCACCGGCAGGCGGCAGCCCGGCAGGTTCAAGGCGAAGGGTTGCTGGCGCTCGGACAGTTCCAGCACCCAATGGCAGAGCAGCGACAGGCGCGCTTCCACATCGCCACTCAGCTGCTCGAAATCCAGCTGCGGATCACGCCCGCTGAGGCTGGCAAACTCCTTGACCAGCAGACCCTGGCCACGGGAATAGGCCTTCCAGTGCAGGCGCCGCTTGGAGTCGCCAGGCTGGTAGCCCTTGAGCCCCTGGTAGTCGTCGGCGCCCTGGCCATGGGCGCGGCTGCCCTCCTCCTGATCCTCATCCAGCCCCATGGTCAGTGGGAGTTCACCAGCGATGGGGCGTGGATAAACCAGCGCTGCCAGATCCAGATCGACCCAGCTCCAAGCCACCAGAATCCCCAGGGGAAAGCGACTCTCGACCCGCAAGCGCCCCGGGCGCAACCAGCCACGGCGCTCGGCCGGCAGCAGCAGTTGCACCTCACTGACGCCGCCGCCCGCCACGTCCTGAATCTGCAAAGGCGCCGGAGGCCAGCCCAGGGCGATGGCCTGGTGCGGTCGCTCGCGGCTTTCCAGACGCAGGTTGAAGCGCGCCTGTTCGCCGGCAAACACCGCCGGCGCCCCAGCGGCCTTGAGCACCAGCCCGGCCAGGTTGCGGTAGGTGTGCAAGATGGCCACCACGAACACGGCGGCCAGGAGAAAGGTCAGGCCATAGGCCAGGCTGTTCTGATAATTGATCGCCGCCAGCAGCATCAACAGCAGCGCCAGCATAAACGCCAGGCCGACCCGGCTGGGAATGATAAAGATGCGCCGCTGATTCAGGCGTACGCTGCTGGCCGGCGGAATGCGCCGGGCCAACCAGCGGTTCCAGCGCGGTTTAAGCTGGGCGATCAAAGTGCCGGCACCTCACGCAGCAGCCACTGCACCAGGCTGCCACCGCCATGCCCGGCAGGATCGGCCTGCTCGCGCAGACGGTGACTGACCACCGAGGGCAGCACGGCCTGCACATCTTCCGGGATCACATAGTCGCGCCCATCAAGGAAGGCCCAGGCCCGCGCCGCCGCCAGCAGCGCCAAACTGGCCCGAGGCGACAGGCCCCAGGCGAACTGGGCCTGAGTACGGGTGGCCTCGACCAGGCGCAACACATAGTCGACCAGGGCATCGCTGACCCGCACCTGGGGGATTTGCGCCTGAATCTGCGCCAGCTCGCGGTGATCCAGCAGCGCTTGCAGGTTAGGCAATAGATTGCGCCGGCTATCGCCCAATAGCAGGGCCTTCTCCGCCGCCTTGCCCGGGTAGCCCAGGGACAGACGCATCATAAAGCGGTCCAGCTGCGACTCCGGCAGGGCGAAGGTGCCACCCTGGCTCACCGGGTTCTGCGTGGCGATGACAAAGAAGGGATCGGGCAGCGGCCGGGTCGCGCCCTCGATGGTCACCTGGCCCTCCTCCATGGCTTCGAGCAGCGCACTCTGGCTCTTGGGCGTGGCCCGGTTGATCTCGTCGGCCAGCAGCAGTTCGGCAAAGATCGGTCCGGGATGGAAGACAAACTGCCCGGTTTCCTTGTCGAACACCGAGGTGCCGAGGATATCGCCGGGCAGCAGGTCGGAGGTGAACTGGATACGCTGAAAGCTCAGACCCAGCACCCGCGCCAGGGCCTGACTCAGGGTAGTCTTGCCCATACCGGGCAGGTCTTCGATCAAAAGATGACCGCGGGCCAGCAGGCAGGTCAGGGCCAAGCGCACCTGGGGCTCCTT
>JBFHPI010000505.1:0-2176 GCA_041592855.1 Pseudomonas sp. | reverse complement strand
TCGAGTTCGACCGCGCGCTGATGCACGGGATGCTGAGCTTCCTGCTCTTCGCCGGGGCGCTGCACGTCAACATCAACGACCTGGCCGGACTCAACCAGCGCCTGGGTGGTGCGCGTACCGACCAGCTGTTGCAGGCCATTGCCGAGCAACTGCAGCTGATCAGTCAGGGCCGCTTTGTCCTGGCGCGCAACCGCGGCGGCGAGTTTGCCCTGCTGGCGGCGGGGCTTGAACGGGCCGAAGCGGTACACTTGGCCGAAGCCCTGGAGCAGGCCCTGTTGAGCCTGCAACAGACCGGGGCCAGCGATTGCCTACCGGTGGCCCATATTGGCTTGGGCGCCTTCTTTCCGGGTGAATCGGCCGATGAGCTGTACCGTCAGCTGGACGCGGCCTTGACCCAGGCTGCCAGCCAGAAGCAGCCCTGCTGGGCGTTGATCGAGCAGCAGGTGGCGGCACCGGAGGTGGATGAGCGGCAGAACTGGTATCGCCTGCTCGATCAGGCCCTGGAACTGGGCCGCCTGCAGCTTTTCGCCCAGCCTGTGGTGCGCACCGATCAGCCGCAGCAACTGCTGCATCAGAAGGTGCTGGCGCGCCTGTACGATGAGCAGGGAGCGTTGATTGCGGCCGGCCGCTTTCTGCCCTGGGTCGAGCGTTTCGGCTGGGCCGCGCGCCTGGATCTGGCCATGCTCGAACAGGTGCTGCAGCGCATGGCTGAGCATGAGGTGTCACTGGCGTTGAGCCTGTCTGGCGCCACCGTACGACAGCCCCAGGCCCTGGCCCGACTCTATAGCCTGCTGCAGCAGTATCCGCAGTGCGGCCCCCGCCTGACCCTGGAGCTGGATGAAGACCAGTTGCCCGAACAGGACGCCCTGGAAGCGCTGACCCAGCGCCTGCGCAGCCTGGGTTTTGCGCTCGGTCTACAGCACTTCGGCGGGCGCTTCAGCATGATCGGCAATCTGGCCAAGCTGGGCCTGGCCTACCTCAAGGTAGACGGCAGCTATATCCGCGCCATCGACCAGGAAGGTGACAAGCGTCTGTTTATCGAAGCCATGCAGCGTGCTGCCAACAGCATCGACTTGCCGCTGATTGCCGAACGGGTGGAAAGCGAAGGGGAGTGGCAGGTGTTGCGCAGTATGGGGATCGGTGCAGTGCAAGGCCGCCTATTTGGCGAACCGGCGCCCTGGGTGTAGGGCTTTGAGGCCGCCGTAGGAACGGCCCCCGGCCGCGATCAGATCGCAGGCATGGCCCGCTCCTACAGGATGAGCAGGATGTTGAAAAACGTAGGCGAGGCAGGCGAGGCGCTACGTTAGTAACAGCCTCCGGCCATTCAAAACGGCCGCTAAGCAGCATAGCGGAGTCTCAGCCGAAGGCTGGCCCGCATGGCGAACGTAGTGAGTAAAAAGCGGAGTGCACGAGAGGTATATGAGCATTTGATTCGCTTCGCTCACCCCGTCGGGGCCGTGCTAAAGCGCGCTCAGCCTTCGGTAGTGAGGCCGTTTTTAACGCAGGAGTGCTCGCAGAGGTAGTTTTTAACGGCCTGTCAGATCAGCTCCGACTCATCATCATTGATCAGTCGATGCAACCCACCCAGGGCATCCCGTGCCTTGCTGCGGCCCACCAGTTTGCTCTGCGCCGCTTCCGGCAGGTCGGTGATACGCACCACTCCCTTGCGGATCAGCACTGTGATCAAGTCCTCCAGTACCCGGATCATATCCAGGTCACTCTGCTGCAGTTGCAGCAGACTACTCTCGGCCGACTGGTTGGCGAACCAGGCCTGAGCCTCCTGACTGTCCGCCGCCAACTCGCCATCCATGCCCTCGAAAGGCGCCGCCTCGACCTGCAGCAGATTGCCGTAGGTATCGCGCTTTACATACAACATCGACCACTCCTTGCCTGTTCAACCGATAACAACCCCGCCACCTTATGGTAGCGGGGTTCTCGTTATCAGTTGTGATCGATCTTGATCAGCGGGTCGGCACCGGCGATCAGCGAGTTGACCAGGTCAGCCTGGCTGAGACTGCTCGGGTTGAGGGTGACCGGGGTGTCACCGTTCTCCAGCTTGATGGTGACATCGGCACTTCCGCCAACATTGAACTGGCCTGTTGTGCTGATTTCCAGGGTAGAGGTTGTGGTATTCACGCGCAGGAAGTTGAGGATGTTGCCATCGTTCTCGCCTTGC
>JBFHPI010000504.1:0-2184 GCA_041592855.1 Pseudomonas sp. | reverse complement strand
AGGTGGAGGTTGCAGGAGGCGTTAAGGCTTTCCGTCAGGCGGACATGCACACCGGCCTCAACATGCAACCCCCGGGTTTGTGCGTATCGGCTCAGGGACATCACCAACTGGCGCACACTCCAGGGAGCGGGGGCCAGTATACCCGAAACCGCTGCGCTGCAATCAGGCGCCAGGGCTATCCGCATCACTCAGCGCCGTGTCGACCCGGCCGAGCAGGGTGCGCAGGTGCTCGCGGGTGCTGCTGGCCTGCTGATCGAGGTGCTGCTGTTTGTGCAGCAGGTCGTGGGTGATATTGAGTGCGGCCATCACCGCCACCCGGTCGGCACCTATGACTTTGCCGCTGGAGCGGATCTCGCGCATCTTGCCATCCAGGTAGCGGGCGGCGCTCTCCAGGTTGGCTCGCTCTTCCGCTGGGCAGGCGATGCAATATTCTTTGTCCAGGATCTGGACGGTTACGGTATTCGACTGGGTCATGAGTCCTGCTCCAGGGCTTTAAGGCGCGAAATCATGGATTCGACCTTGTGCCGGGCCATTTCGTTCTTTTCGATAAGATGGGCGCGTTCCTCGCGCCAGGCCTTTTCATTCGCCAGGAGAAGTCGGTTGTGGGCCTTAAGCTGCTCGACACGCTGGATCAGCAGGTCCAGCTTGGTCGTAAGGGCTTGCAGATCGGCGTCTTCCATGGGGGCTCGCTAAGGCAAGGGTTGACCGACTATATAGGCGCAGCGGGCTTGTGGGTCAAACCCTTGGATAGTCTTGGCGCGCCTGCCGGTGCTAGGATACGAGGCCTCCATTCTAGTGATTGCGCCGTCTGGCGCCTAGTGATCTATGTCGACTTCAAGTTCCCCCTATGCCGCTTTTGCCGCGCTGCTTGCCAGTCACGGTGTTTCCATCTCGCCTGCCGAACTGCATGGCCTGTTGCTCGGGCGCAGTTGCGCCGGGGCCGGCTTCGACAGCGAAGCCTGGTTGCAGGACGCTGCCGAGTTGCTCGGTGCCGAGCCCGAGGATGCCGTACGCCAGGCCCTGATCGGCTTGCAGGAGATGGTCAAGGGCGAGCTGGCCGGCCAGGATGTGACCCTGGTACTGCTGCTGCCCAGTGACGATGCGCCCCTGGTCGAGCGAGCCGTGGCCCTGGGGCAATGGTGCCAGGGCTTTCTCGGTGGCTTCGGCATCATCGCCGGGGACAGCGCCCTGAGCGCCGAGGCCATGGAGGTGTTGCAGGATCTGTCGGCCATCGCCCAGGTGCAGAATGCCCTGGAAGAATCTGAAGATGGCGAAAGCGATTACATGGAAGTCATGGAGTACCTGCGCGTGGCGCCGCTGCTGCTGTTCAGCGAGTGCGGCAAACCGCTGGCCGCAGTGGAAAAGCCCTCGCTGCACTGATTTTTCTGTAACCGCAACCGGACTTAATCTGCCCATGATCAGCATCCCCAAGTCGGAATACGCCCGTCGGCGCAAGGCGCTGATGGCGCAGATGGAACCCAACAGCATTGCCATTCTGCCGGCCGCGCCGGTGTATATCCGCAACCGCGACGTCGAGCATATCTACCGCCAGGACAGCGACTTCCAGTACCTCTCCGGCTTCCCCGAGCCGGAGGCGGTGATCGCCCTGATTCCGGGCCGCGAGCATGGCGAGTACGTGTTGTTCTGCCGTGAGCGCGACCCCATGCGGGAAATGTGGGATGGCCTGCGCGCCGGTCAGGAGGGCGCCATCAGCCAGTACGGCGCCGATGATGCCTTCCCCATCGGTGATATCGACGACATCCTGCCGGGGCTGATCGAGGGGCGTGATCGGGTCTATTCGGCCATGGGTACCCACCATGAATTCGACCGCCAGCTGATGGAGTGGATCAATGTGATCCGCTCCAAGGCGCGCCAGGGCGCGACGCCGCCCAACGAATTCATCACCCTGGAACATCTGCTGCACGATATGCGTCTGTACAAGTCGGCGGCCGAGATCAAGGTGATGAAGGAGGCGGCGGATATCTCCTGCCGCGCCCATGTGCGGGCCATGCAGGCCAGCCGTGCCGGGCTCTACGAGTACCATCTGGAAGCCGAACTGGATTATGAATTCCGCAAGGGCGGGGCGAAGATGCCGGCCTATGGCAGCATCGTTGCCGCTGGCAAGAATGCCTGCATCCTGCATTACCGCGAGAACGACGCGCCGCTGAAAGACGGCGACCTGGT
>JBFHPI010000503.1:0-2184 GCA_041592855.1 Pseudomonas sp. | reverse complement strand
GCGCAACCCGGCCAGCCGCTACACCTTTATCAATTACCTGCACCAGCAGCGACGCCTGGAATCCTTTATCAATATCAGCACCTTCACGCCCTCGCGTCTGGAGTACAACGATTACCTGCGCTGGGCCGCCGGCCATTTCGCCGAGCGTGTGCACTATGGCGAGCAGGTCATTGCCGTCGAGCCGCAGCTGGAAGCGGGCGAGGTTAAGCGGGTCAAGGTGATCTCACGCCTGGCCGATGGCCGCACCCGCAGTCGCGTGACGCGCAATCTGGTGGTCAGCATCGGCGGGGAAGCCGTCGTACCGGAGGTGTTCCAGCCGCTCAAGGGCGACGCCCGAGTGATTCATTCATCGGCCTATCTGGAGCGCATCCAGCAGCATCCAGCGCCTCGCCGCCTGGCGGTTATAGGCTCAGGGCAGAGCGCTGCCGAGATTTTCAACGACCTGTGCAGTCGCTATCCAGAGGCCGAAGTTGCCATGGTGATGCGGGCTCAGGCCATGCGTCCAGCCGATGACAGCCCGTTCGTCAATGAAATCTTCGATCCGGCCTTTACCGATGTGGTCTATGGCCAGGCGCCGGAGGCGCGTGAATCCTTTATTCAGGCCAATGCACAAACCAACTATTCGGTGGTCAACCTGGATCTGATCGAGAGCATTTATCAGCGTCTGTACCGGCAAAAGATCACCGGCCACGCCCCATACAGTCTATTGGCGCAACGGCGTATCGAGGCAGTGAATGCCGAGGAGAGGGGGGTGCGGTTAACCCTGCAGGGGCCTGAGGGGCGCGAGGAGCGCCTCTTCGATGCCGTGATCCTGGCCACCGGTTACCGCCGCGACGGCTACATGCGTCTGCTGGCCGGGTTGAACGGCTATCTGGGCGAGGGCGTGGCGCGCGATTATCGCCTGCGCTGCCCGGCGCAGATGCGTGCCGGTATCTACCTGCAAGGCTGCTGCGAGGCCAGTCACGGCCTGAGCGACACCCTGCTGTCGGTACTGGCGATCCGCTCCCAGGAAGTGGTCGATGCCCTGCTGGATAATCGCCGCCAGCGACAATCACAAGGAGTGGCCAGCGCATGCGCCTGATCGCTATGGGGGGCTGATGATTCCGGCCATTGCCTCGCTGTTTCAAGGGCCTTTCGCCCACTACCGCGACGTCTTGACCCTGGTCGATGACCCACGCCCGGCACTGTCCGGGCGTGAGTTCGTCAGTGCTGCGCGTCTCGAAGAACAGCTGCTGCGCTTCGCCCCCGAGCATGCCGAGGGTGATCGGCGAGCGCTGCTGTCGTTGTGGTCCAAGTACTATTTTCTGCGCCTGATCCCGCCCGTGCTCGCGGCTGGGTTGGTGCTCAACTGGCGCCTGCCGCTGGACTTCGACGAGATTCAGGTGGTGGTGGGGGATGATGGTCTGCCGGCGGCCTTCAAGCTGCCCCATGCTGGCGAGCGCTGGGGCAGTGCCCCGGACAATGGTTTCGAACGCTTCGCCGAGCTGCTGGACGCCAACCTGCTGCCTTTTATCCAGGCCCTGCGCGGTCATCAGAAAGTCGCCGCACGGGTGTTGTGGAGCAATGCCGGCAACTACTTCGAGTGGTTTATGAGCACCCTCGGCGGCCTGCCACTGCCCAAAACCATGCTGGCCCAGGGTTTCGAGGTATTGGAAAGCACGCAACGCCCGGACGGCAGCCGTAACCCCCTCTACCAACCGGTGCGCTATGTGCCGCAGGAGGCGACTGGCGCGCCCTGGCGCCAGCGCAAGCAATGCTGTATCCGCAACGAGCTTGGCATGGCCATGTGCGACAACTGCCCGTTGCTGGAAGCACCACCGGCGGAAGGCACGGCCGTACTGGATTGATGCCCTGGGGCTGTGCCCTACACCCCTGGGGCTATCAAGCGTCGTGACAGTAGCTCGGATGCAATCCGCAAAGCAGGCCGCTCGGCGCCAGGATTGCATCCGGGCTACGTGCTTGCCCAGCCTCTACCGAGTAGCGAGCGCCTCAGCGCCGATACAGGCACAACATAAAATAGGCACCACCCAAGAGCGAAGCCAACAGCCCGGCCGGTAGTTGGGCCGGGAATAGCAAGGTGCGTCCCAACCAGTCCGCCAGCACCATCACCAATGCCCCGACCAGGGCCGCGCCCAGCAGTTGCGGTAGTGCCCGGGCCAAGCCGAGCAGGCGGGCCAGATGCGG
>JBFHPI010000502.1:0-2202 GCA_041592855.1 Pseudomonas sp. | reverse complement strand
GTGCCGGTAAATCGACCCTGATCAAGAACCTGGCGGCCGAGTTGCAACCCATCAGCGGCCATCTGCAGCGCGGCGAGAACCTGGTGGTGGGCTATTTTGCCCAGCATCAGCTGGATGCCCTGGATGATAAGGCCAGCCCGCTGTTGCACTTCCAGCGTCTGGCGCCAACCGAGCGCGAGCAGACCCTGCGCGATTTTCTCGGTGGCTTCGATTTCCGAGGCGCCCGTTGCGACGAGCCGGTGCTGAACTTCTCCGGTGGCGAAAAGGCGCGCCTGGCCCTGGCCCTGATCGCCTGGGGCAAGCCCAACCTGTTGCTGCTCGATGAACCGACCAACCACCTCGACCTGGAAATGCGCCTGGCCCTGACCATGGCCCTGCAGGAATTCTCCGGCGCCGTGGTAGTGGTGTCCCACGACCGCCATCTGCTCAAGAGCACCACCGACGAGTTCCTCCTGGTGGCCGATGGCCGGGTGCAGTCCTTCGATGGCGACCTGGACGACTATGCCCGCTGGCTGGTGGACTACCGTCTGCGCCAGGCGCCGGCTGCCAGTACCCCGAGCAATCCGGACAAGACCGACAAGCGCGCCCTGCGTCAGGCCGCCGCCGTGTTGTGCCAGCAGCTGGCACCGCACAAGCGCGAGGCCGACAAGCTGGAAAAAGAGCTGGGCCAGTTGCATGAGAAGCTCGCGGCGGTGGAAGCCCGCCTGGGCGATAGCGCGATCTACGAGGCGGCGCGCAAGGACGAGCTGCGTGATGCCCTGGCCGAGCAGGCCAAACTGAAGAGTCGTGAAGCCGATCTGGAAGAGCGCTGGATGCTGGCTCTGGAGACCCTGGAAGCGCTGCAACAGCAGCTGGCGGAGAGCGAATGAACGCGTGGCTGCAGTTGCTTGCCGGCTGGCCCGAGCCGCTGATCCGTGGCGGGCAGATCCTGCTGATTGTGCTGCTGGCCTGGCTGGCTCAGCGCCTGCTCAGCCGGGCCGTAAGCCGTCTGGGTCAGCGTTACAGCCTACTGCCGCCAGAGGTGCTGCTGCCCCTGCGCGGTTTTCTGCGCTGGCTGATCATCGGCAGTGCGCTGATGCTGGTGCTGGAGCGCCTGGGCGTGTCGGCCACGGTGCTGTGGACTGCCCTGACCGGTTTTACCGCCGTGGCGGCGGTGGCCTTCTTCGCCATCTGGAGCGTGCTGTCGAATATGTTCTGCGCGCTGCTGATTTTCACCATGGGGCCGTTCCGCCTGGGCGACACCGTGGAGGTGATCGAGAGTGCCGACAAGCCTGGGGTCAAGGGCCGGGTGCTGTCCATCAACCTGTTCTACACCACCCTGGAGGATGTCAGCGAAGAAGCGGCCGGGGCCTTGCTGCAGGTGCCCAACAGCCTGTTCTTCCAGAAGTCGGTGCGGCGCTGGCGCTAAGCGGCGGAGCACTCGCCAGCCTGCAGTGCCAGGAGTAGGCTCTGCCTGTTCGCTTCCTTAGTTGAGGTATTACGTCATGGCCATGGAAACCTGGCTTGCCTTCTTTGTTGCCTGTTGGGTGATCAGCCTGTCCCCCGGTGCTGGTGCGGTGGCCTCCATGAGTGCCGGTCTGCAGTATGGGTTCTGGCGCGGCTACTGGAATGCCCTGGGCCTGCAACTGGCCCTGCTGGCGCAGATCGCCGTGGTCGCCGCGGGCCTGGGCGCGGTGCTGGCCACCTCGGAGCTGGCCTTCAATTTGATCAAGTGGTTTGGCGTGGCCTACCTGGTCTACCTGGGCTGGAAGCAGTGGATCGCCCTGCCTGGCGAGATCAACACCACCGCTGGCGAGCGCCCCCTGGGGCGACCCCTGACTCTGGTGCTGCGCGGTTTTCTGGTGAATGCCAGCAACCCCAAGGCGATCATCTTTATCCTCGCCGTGCTGCCGCAGTTTCTCGACCCCAAGGCGCCGTTGCTCGGTCAGTACCTGCTGATGGCCCTGACCATGGTGCTGGTCGATCTGATCGTCATGGCCGGCTACACCGGCCTGGCGGCGCGGGTGTTGCGTGCCCTGCGCTCGCCGCGCCAGCAGCGTCTGCTGAACCGCACCTTCGGCGGCCTGTTTATCGGCGCGGCGGCTCTGCTCGCCACGGTGCGGCGCACCGCCTGAGTTACCAGGGGATGGGCTGCCCGTCCCAGGCCCAGAAGCTGCCGCTCTGCTCCGGCCCATGACATGCCACCTGTTGCAACAGGCAGCG
>JBFHPI010000501.1:0-2204 GCA_041592855.1 Pseudomonas sp. | reverse complement strand
TTGCGCTGCCACTCGTCCAGGGCCGCCTCGACCCGGCTCAGGCAACTGATCTGCGCCGTGGGTCGCAGGCTGTGGACGATCTGTTTGAGCAGGTCGGCAATCCAGGCATCGTCTTCGAGAATCAGTACACGCATACGCCATTCCTAAGAGCCCAGCCTGAGCCTAGGCTCAAGCACTGGCCGATGCAAACAGGCGCTCGGCCGGCTGTGGGCGACCAAAGTAATAGCCCTGGGCATGGTCGCAGCCCAGCGCCAGCAGCAGTTCGGCCTGCTCGGCCTGCTCGATGCCTTCGGCCAGTACCTTGAGCCCGAGGCTTTGGCCCAGGGCGATAACGGCTCGGGTGATGGCCACATCGTCCTGATCAAAGGGCAGGCCGCTCACGAAGCTCTGATCCAGTTTGAGCTTGTGCACCGGCATGCGCTTGAGGCGGGCCAGGGAGCTGTATCCGGTGCCAAAATCGTCGATGGCCAGGCGCACACCCAGTTCGCGCAAGCGGCCGAGCAGAGCCAGGGCCGCATCGGCGTTTTCCATCACCGCGCTCTCGGTGACTTCCAGCTCCAGCAGGGCCGGGTCCAGGCCGGTCTCGGTCAGAATCCGGGCCACCCGCAGGTCCAGCTCGCCACGGCTGAACAGGCGGCTGGATACATTTACCGCGACAAAGCGCAGCGATGCCCCGGCCGCTTGCCAGGCCACCATCTGCCGGCAGGCATGTTCCAGCACCCAGGCGTCGATGGCGCCGATCAGGCCGCTTTCCTCGGCAATCGGGATAAATTCTCCCGGCGGCACCAGGCCGCGTTGCGGATGCTGCCAGCGTACCAGGGCTTCGGCGCCGATCATGCGCTGGTCCTTCAGGCAGATCAGCGGCTGGTAGTAGACCCGCAACTCGTCATGCTCCAGGGCATGGCGCAGGGCGCTGACCAGCTCGACCCGTTGGCGCGCGTACTGGGTCAGCTCCTCGGTATAGAAGGCATAGCCCTCGCGGCCGCTGCTCTTGGCCTTGAACAGCGCCGAGTCGACGTTGCGCAGCACCTGGGCCACATCCTGGCTGCTGCCGTCGAACAGGCTGATGCCGATGCTGGCGCTGATAAACAGCTCCTGGCCCATGGCGTTGAATGGCTGTTTCAGGCTGCTCAGCACCAACTGGGCCATACCGGTGGCGCCTTCGGCGCTGTCGCAGTCCTCGCAGAGCAGGCCGAACTCGTCACCACCCAGGCGTGCCAGGGTAATCCCGGGGCTCAGTTGCTGGGCCAGGCGCTCGCCCACCTCCTTAAGCAGCAGGTCGCCGATGTTGTGACCGAGGCTCTCGTTGATGTGTTTGAAGTGATCCAGATCCAGCAGCAGCACGGCCCCACGGCGATCCTCACGCTTGGCCCGCTCCAGGGCATGCTCGACCCGTTCGGTGAACAGCAGGCGGTTGGGCAGGTTGCTCAGGGGGTCGTGGTGGGCCAGGTAGTCCAGCTCGCGCTGGGAGCGCTTGAGCGCGCTGATGTCGGAGAACACTGCAACGAAGTGAGTGACCTCGCCCTTGTCGTCGCGGATGGCGCGAATGTTCTGCCATTGCGGGTATACCTCGCCATTCTTGCGCCGGTTCCACACCTCGCCACTCCAGGCGCCGCGATTTTCCAGGGCTTGCCACATGCTCTGGTAGAAAGCAGTGTCATGTCGCCCGGATTTCAGCAGGCTGGGTTGCAGGCCGATGATTTCCTCCTGGCTGTAGCCGGTGATGCGGCTGAAGGCCGGGTTGCTGTGCACGATGCGCTGCTGGCCATCGGTGACCAGCACCCCTTCCTGGGTCGCGTCGAACACCGCGGCGGCCTGGCGCAGGCTGTCTTCGTCATTGCGTCGCTGGGTGATATCACTGGCGGTGCCGGTGAGACGCTCAGCGCGGCCCTGATCGTCGAACAGCAACTGACCACGAGACTGGATCCAGCGGTAGCTGCCATCCCTGTGGCGCATGCGGTAGGTGACATCATAGGGTTGCGCCGTGGGCGCGGTGAGCAACTGCTTGAGGTTGTATTGATACAGCTCCCGGTCTTCCGGGTGCAGCAGGCTGAGCCAGTAGTTGTGGCTATTGCCCAGCTCGGCCAGGCTCAATCCCAGCAGCTCGGCATAGCCGGAGGAAAATTGCAGGGTATCGCTGTCCAGGTGCAGATCCCAGGTGCCATCGCCAGCCGCCTGCAGCGCGCGCTGCAGGCGCCGCTCGC
>JBFHPI010000500.1:0-2212 GCA_041592855.1 Pseudomonas sp. | reverse complement strand
GCACCGGGCTCGCCAGCGGCGAGAAACACGCACCACCTGCTGGCTTTGTAGCAACGCGTGATGTTGACGGCGAGACAACCCATGGAATTCGAAAAACTGCTGCGCCTGATGGTGGAAAAGGGCGGCTCCGACCTGTTTATCACCGCCGGTGTACCTCCGTCGATGAAGGTCAACGGCAAGATCATGCCGATCACCAAGATGCCCATGTCGCCGGAGCAGACACGCGAAACCGTGCACTCGGTGATGAACGAGCAGCAGCGCCGCGATTTTGCCGAAAACCACGAATGCAATTTCGCCATCAGTGCGCGCGGTATCGGCCGTTTCCGCGTCAGTGCCTTCTACCAGCGCAACCTGGCTGGCATGGTGTTGCGCCGCATCGAAACCAATATCCCTACCCTCGACGAACTCAAGCTGCCGGAGATCCTCAAGAAACTGGCCCTGACCAAGCGCGGCCTGGTGCTGTTTGTCGGTGCCACCGGTACCGGTAAGTCCACCTCCCTGGCAGCGATGATCGGCTACCGCAACAAGAACAGCAGCGGCCATATCATCTCCATCGAAGACCCCATCGAATACATCCACCAGCACCAGAGCTGCATCGTCACCCAGCGCGAGGTGGGTATCGATACCGAGTCCTTCGAGGTGGCCCTGAAGAACACCCTGCGCCAGGCCCCGGACGTGATTCTGATCGGTGAGGTGCGTACCCGCGAGACCATGGACCATGCCGTGGCCTTCGCCGAAACCGGCCACCTGTGTCTGGCCACCCTGCACGCCAACAACGCCAACCAGGCCCTGGACCGCATCATCAACTTCTTCCCCGCCGACCGGCAGAACCAGGTGTGGATGGACCTGTCCCTCAACCTCAAGGCCATCGTCGCCCAGCAGCTGATCCCGACCCCGGACGGCAAGGGCCGCCGCGCGGTGATCGAGGTGCTGATCAACACCCCCCTGGCCGCCGACCTGATCCGCAAGGGCGAGGTTCACGAGCTCAAGGCCCTGATGAAGCGCTCCACCGAGCAAGGCATGCAGACGTTCGACCAGGCCCTGTACAACCTCTACAGCCAGGGCGAGATCACCTACGAAGACGCCTTGCTGTATGCCGATTCGGCCAACGACCTGCGCCTGATGATCAAGCTGGGTTCGGAAGCCGACGGTGACCATCTGAGCAGCATGGCCCAGGGCCTGTCCCTACAAATCAGCGAGGAAGATCCGGGCCGACGCTTCCGCTGACCCTTGTGCCCTGTGCAGCCCGTTGGCGAATGCGCTTGCCGGGCTGCCGCGCCACTCCTTCGGCCTGGCCGTCGCGCTGGGCTCCGGCCCGCGCCTGGCTCATCAGCTGGGGAATCAGCGGGCCTTCCGGCAGGTTTTTCCAGAAACGTACCGGCAGGCTGGTCTCCAGGGCGCTGCGATTGAGGCGCGCCGGGTTGAAGGTGCTGCCGTAGTAGGCCAGCCACAGGGCTTCGCCCTGGTCCTCGGGGTTTTGCGCCAGGCGTTGCCACTCGGCCGGACAGGGCCGCTGGTAGTGCAGCTGCTGGCCATCCCAATACACCCCATCCTGAGGTGTGGCGATCAGCCAGGTGCTGCGCCCCAGGCGTTCGGCAAAGTGGCCGCTGGCGCTGTCCAGAATGTCGTGAGCCGGCTCATGCCAGGCCACATACTGAGGTCCGGCGGTGCTCTGAGGTTGAGGGTGAAAGCGCACAAAGGCATGCAGATGATGCGCTTCACGGCGTACCGCCTTGAGCCGCTGGTGCAACTGGCTGCCATCCCTATCCCCCGGCAGCATGGCGCTGCGATCACCTTGGGCGACCCGCCAGAGAATCCGGTAGAGCAGGCTCCAGCGATCCTCCATGCGAAAGCGGGCGGCGTTTTCCAGCAGTGCCAGCAATTGTCGCGGCACCCGAGGCGTTTGCGTGGCCGGCAGCGATTCGAAGCTGTCGTTGCTCTGATCGAACAGCCCGGTACTGCCGGGGTTATCGCACCAGTTGATCTGGTGCGGCGCGATACCGCGCTGCAGCAGGCTGCGGGCAATCTGGCGCCAGGCGTTGAAGCTGCCGTCGAAATGGGCGCTGTGCATCACCACAGGGCCATCTGTGCCGGGGTTTCGCTGAGCTGCTGGCGCAGCAGTGCCGAGCCAGGTTCGGCCAGGGATGGCCGGTAATCCTGGGTGACGATAAAGGGCTTGGCCTTTTCCAGGGCGCAGCGCAGGCGGGTCAGG
>JBFHPI010000499.1:0-2217 GCA_041592855.1 Pseudomonas sp. | reverse complement strand
GAGCGCTCGCATATCCTGCTGAAAATCGCCGACCGCATCGAAACCAACCTGGAACTGCTGGCCGTGGCCGAAACCTGGGACAACGGCAAGGCCGTGCGCGAAACCCTGAACGCCGATGTACCGCTGTCCGCCGACCACTTCCGCTATTACGCCGGCTGCATCCGCGCCCAGGAAGGCAGCACCGCCGAGATCAACGACGGCACCGTGGCCTACCATTTCCACGAGCCTCTGGGCGTGGTCGGGCAGATCATCCCGTGGAACTTCCCGCTGCTGATGGGCGCCTGGAAACTGGCCCCGGCCCTGGCCGCCGGCAACGCCATCGTGCTCAAGCCCGCCGAGCAGACCCCGCTGTCCATCACCCTGCTGCTGGAAATCATCGGCGACCTGCTGCCACCGGGCGTGCTCAACGTGGTTCAGGGCTTTGGCCGCGAGGCCGGTGAAGCGCTGGCCACCAGCAAGCGCATTGCCAAGATCGCCTTTACCGGCTCCACCCCGGTGGGCTCGCATATCCTTAAATGCGCCGCCGAGAACATCATCCCGAGCACCGTGGAGCTGGGCGGCAAATCGCCGAACATCTTCTTCGAAGACATCATGCAGGCCGAGCCGGCCTTTATCGAGAAGGCCGCCGAAGGCCTGGTGCTGGGCTTCTTCAACCAGGGTGAGGTGTGCACCTGCCCGTCCCGCGCCCTGGTACAGGAATCCATCTACGAGCCGTTCATGGCCGAGGTGATGAAGAAGATCAAGCAGATCAAGCGCGGCAACCCGCTGGACAGCGAGACCATGGTCGGCGCCCAGGCCTCGCAGCAGCAGTTCGACAAGATCTTGAGCTACCTGGAGATCGCCCAGCAGGAAGGCGCGCAGCTGCTCACCGGTGGCGCGGCGGAGCAACTGGAAGGCGACCTGGCCAGCGGCTATTACATCCAGCCGACCCTGCTCAAGGGCACCAATGAAATGCGCGTGTTCCAGGAGGAAATCTTCGGCCCGGTGATCGGCGTGACCACCTTCAAGGACGAAGCCGAGGCCCTGGCCATTGCCAACGACACCGAATTCGGCCTCGGCGCCGGCGTCTGGAGCCGCGACATCAACGTGGCCTACCGCATGGGCCGGGCGATCAAGGCCGGTCGCGTATGGACCAACTGCTACCACCTGTACCCGGCCCACGCCGCGTTCGGCGGCTACAAGAAGTCCGGCGTCGGCCGCGAAACCCACAAGATGATGCTCGACCACTACCAGCAGACCAAGAATCTGTTGGTCAGCTACGACATCAATCCGCTGGGCTTCTTTTAACAAGCTGTTGTCGGCCCCGGCGCGCCTGCTCCAGCGCGTCGGTGAGTGATCTTTAACGCGGCTTCGGCCGCGTTTTTTCGTGTGCCCGGCAAAGCTGCTGCCCATGGCGCGCCCTACAGGGCCTGTCGCTGTGTTCGGCTCGGGTGGCCGTAGGGTGCGCCGTGCGCACCGTGATTCAGGCGCAGCGCAATGCAGGTGGCGTATGCAGGGCTACCTACCAAAGCCAGCCCCGCTTCCTCCCAAAGTACCATTCTGCCCGGGGCCCTCGGGGTGCATAACTAGCACTGCCGGAATTCGCCGGCATTCATAACAAGAGGACCGCGCCATGTGGACTAAACCCGCCTTTACCGACCTGCGCATTGGTTTCGAAGTGACCCTGTACTTCGCCAATCGCTGATCAGCCCTGGCCCCGGCTGGTCCGGGGCATCCCAATCGGTAACCTGCCATGCATATCCAGATTCTCGGTTCCGCCGCCGGCGGCGGATTCCCCCAGTGGAACTGCAATTGCCGCAACTGCCGTGGCGTGCGCGAGGGCAGCCTGCGGGCGCAGCCGCGCAGCCAGTCGTCCATCGCCCTGTCCGATAACGGCGGCGAGTGGATTCTGTGCAACGCTTCCCCCGATATCCGCAGCCAGCTGGCTGCCTTTCCGGCCCTGCAGCCGGCGCGCAAGCTGCGCGACACGGCGATTGCCGGAATCATCCTGCTGGACAGCCAGATCGACCACTGCACCGGCCTGCTGACCCTGCGCGAAGGCTGCCCGCATCAGGTCTGGTGCACCGAGATGGTCCATCAGGACCTGAGCACCGGCTTTCCCCTGTTCACCATGCTCAGCCACTGGAATGGCGGCCTGCAGCATCAACTGATCGGCCTGGACTGCCAGCCCTTCAGCATCGCCGCCTGCCCGGACCTGGCCATCACCGCCGTGCCGCT
>JBFHPI010000498.1:0-2228 GCA_041592855.1 Pseudomonas sp. | reverse complement strand
GCATCTTGGTGATCGGCATGATCTTGCCGTTAACCTTCATCGACGGGGGCACACCGGCGGTGATAAACAGGTCGGAGCCGCCCTTTTCCACCATCAGGCGCAGCAGTTTTTCGAATTCCCTGGGTCATCTCGCCGTCAGCATCACGCCTTGCAACAAATCCAGCGGGGGTGCGTGTTTCTCGCCGCTGGCGAGCCCGGTGCGCCTGCGCATGCCGGGCCTTGGCCGAATCAGAAGTTTTCCGGGGTCTTGGCTTTTTCCTTGGCCGCCTCGCGGCTGACCAGGCCCTTGGACACCAGGGTCTTGAGGCAGGAGTCGAGGGTCTGCATGCCCAGCGAACCACCGGTCTGGATCGCCGAGTACATCTGCGCCACCTTGTCCTCGCGGATCAGGTTACGGATTGCCGGGGTGCCGATCATGATTTCGTGGGCCGCCACCCGACCGCCGCCGATCTTTTTCAGCAGGGTCTGGGAAATCACCGCCTGCAGGGACTCCGAGAGCATGGAACGGACCATGGACTTCTCCTCGGCGGGGAACACGTCCACCACCCGGTCGATGGTCTTGGCCGCACTGGTGGTGTGCAGGGTGCCGAACACCAGGTGCCCGGTTTCGGCGGCGGTCAGCGCCAGGCGGATAGTTTCCAGGTCGCGCATCTCGCCCACCAGGATGATGTCCGGGTCTTCGCGCAGGGCCGAGCGCAGGGCCTCGGAGAAGCCATGGGTGTCGCGGTGCACCTCGCGCTGGTTGACCAGGCATTTTTTCGACTCGTGAACGAATTCGATGGGATCCTCGATGGTGAGGATATGGTGGTACTTGTTGCTGTTCAGGTAGTCGAGCATGGCCGCCAGGGTGGTGGACTTGCCCGAACCGGTGGGGCCGGTCACCAGCACCAGGCCACGCGGCACGTCGGTGATCTTGCGAAACACCTCGCCCATGCCGAGGTCTTCCATGGTCAGCACCTTGGACGGAATGGTCCGGAATACCGCACCGGCGCCACGGTTCTGGTTGAAGGCGTTGACCCGGAAACGCGCCACGCCCGGCACTTCGAAGGAGAAGTCGGTTTCCAGAAACTCCTCGAAATCCTTGCGCTGCTTGTCGTTCATGATGTCGTAGATCAGCGCATGGACCTGCTTGTGATCCAGGGCCGGCAGATTGATCCGGCGCACATCGCCGTCAACCCGGATCATCGGCGGCAGGCCGGCGGAGAGATGCAGGTCCGATGCACCTTGCTTGGCGCTGAAGGCCAGCAATTCAGTGATATCCATAGGACTCCCTAATGACGGTAGAATGCCGCAAACCCCAGGCGGCGGGCGCAGGTAATGTCCACGATAGCAGAGAATATTGCAAAGGTCGGTGCGCGCATCCGTGAGGCGGCGCAAGCCTCAGGGCGTGATTCTTCCCAGGTTGGCCTGCTGGCCGTGAGCAAAACCAAGCCGGCCGCCGCCATCCGCGAGGCCCACGCCAGCGGGCTCTGCGACTTTGGCGAAAACTACCTGCAGGAAGCCCTGGAAAAACAGGCCGAGCTGAGCGACCTGCCGCTGGTCTGGCATTTTATTGGGCCCATCCAGTCGAACAAGACCCGGCCGATTGCCGAGCACTTTGCCTGGGTACACTCGGTGGACCGCCTGAAAATCGCCCAGCGCCTGTCCGAACAACGCCCGGCAGGTCTGCCACCGCTGAATATCTGCCTGCAGGTCAATGTCAGCCTGGAACCGAGCAAGTCCGGTTGCCTCCCCGAGGCGCTGCCGACCCTGGCCCAGGCAGTGGCGCAACTGCCGAATATCCGCCTGCGCGGTCTGATGGCCATTCCCGAACCCACCGAGGATGTGGCCCGTCAGCATGCCGCCTTCGCCCAGCTGCGGCAGCTGCGCGATGACCTGAACCTGGGGCTGGACAGCCTGTCCATGGGCATGAGCGATGACCTGGAAGCGGCCATTGCCGAAGGCGCCACCTGGGTGCGCATCGGCAGCGCGCTCTTCGGCGCCCGCAGTTATGCCAACACCTGAATATATTCACCGAGTAAGGAACCCCCTATGAGCTCTCCCCGCATAGCCTTTATCGGCGCCGGCAATATGGCCGCCAGCTTGATTGGCGGCCTGCGCGCCCAGGGCATCCCGGCCAACGCCATCAGCGCCAGCGACCGCGGCGCCGAGCAGCGCGCGCGCATCGCCAACGAGCACGGTATCGAACTGTTCGAACTCAACGCCGAGGCTGCCGCCGGCGCCGAGAT
>JBFHPI010000497.1:0-2230 GCA_041592855.1 Pseudomonas sp. | reverse complement strand
CTGTGATCGCCGGGGCGGCCGCCGCCCCCACCAACCGCTTTAAGGTTTTCTATGCAATCGCCAACCCGCGGCAACCTGTTTACCGTGTCGGCCCCCTCCGGTGCCGGCAAAACCAGCCTGGTAAAGGCCCTGGTAGAATCCACCCCGGGCGTGCGCGTGTCCGTCTCGCACACCACCCGCGCCATGCGCCCGGGCGAGGTGGACGGGGTCAACTACCACTTTGTCGATCACGCCCAGTTCACGGCCATGCTGGAGCGCAGCGAGTTCCTCGAACACGCCCAAGTCTTCGACAACCTCTACGGCACCTCGCAGAAGTGGGTCGAGCAAACCCTGGCCGAAGGCTTTGACCTGATTCTGGAAATCGATTGGCAGGGCGCACAGCAGGTACGCCGACTGATGCCCCAGGCCAAGTCGATCTTTATCCTGCCGCCGACCCAGGAAGCCCTGCGCCATCGCCTGACCAACCGTGGCCAGGACAGCGGCGAGATCATCGAGCGGCGCATGCGCGAGGCGGTCAGCGAAATGAGCCACTATGTCGAGTACGACTACATCCTGATCAACGACGACTTCGCCCATGCCCTGAGCGACCTCAAGGCCATCTTCCGCGCCAACCAGCTGTTGCAGGGCCCGCAACAGCAGCGTCATGCCGGTCTGCTCAGCGAGCTGCTGGCCTAGACAACGCAAGGCCCGACCGGGGTTTTTCGTGCCGCCCGTAGCTTAACGCTTGCGGCGGCCCCACGGGCTTAACTAGACTATCCAGTCCGCTCGCCCATTTGGGCACAGCTCTATCTTGCATATGCTACGAGGAACACCATGGCTCGCGTGACCGTTGAAGATTGCCTGGACAACGTCGATAACCGCTTTGAGCTGGTTATGCTCGCCACCAAGCGCGCACGCCAGCTTGCTACCGGCGGCAAGGAGCCAAAAGTGGCATGGGAAAACGACAAGCCCACCGTGGTGGCCCTGCGTGAAATCGCCGGTGGCCTGGTGGACTATGACGTGATCGCTCAGGACGAGATCGTTGAAGAAGAGCCGCTGTTCGCCGCCTTCGAGGAAGAGGCCAACGAGCCTCTGTAAGCCGATGCCGGGTCGAAGTCATACGGCGCAGGCACCTCTGAATCGGCAGGGAGAAACACCATGCCGAGCATAGACGCCCTCGCCGACAGACTTTCGACCTACCTCGACGACGACCAGGTCAACCTGGTACGTCGCGCCTACTTCTATGCCGAGCAGGCCCACGACGGCCAACGCCGCCGCAGCGGTGAGCCCTACGTGACCCATCCGCTGGCCGTGGCCAGCATCCTCGCCGATATGCACATGGACCATCAGAGCCTGATGGCCGCCATGCTGCATGACGTGATCGAAGACACTGGTATCGCCAAGGAGGCCCTGGACGCCCAATTCGGCGAATCCGTGGCCGAGCTGGTGGACGGGGTCAGCAAGCTGACCCAGATGAACTTCGAGACCAAGGCCGAAGCCCAGGCCGAGAACTTCCAGAAGATGGCCATGGCCATGGCCCGGGATATCCGGGTGATTCTGGTCAAGCTGGCCGACCGCCTGCACAACATGCGCACCCTGGAAGTGCTGTCCGGCGAGAAGCGCCGGCGCATCGCCAAGGAAACCCTGGAAATCTACGCCCCCATCGCCAACCGGCTGGGCATGCACAGCATGCGCGTGGAGTTCGAGGATCTGGGCTTCAAGGCCATGCATCCGATGCGCTCCGAGCGTATCCGCGCCGCAGTCAAGCGCGCCCGCGGCAACCGCAAGGAAATCGTCAACAAGATCGAGGAATCGATCACCCATTGCCTGGCCCGCGAAGGCATGGAAGGCGAGGTGATGGGCCGCGAGAAGCATCTCTACGGCATCTACCAGAAGATGCGCGGCAAACGCCGGGCGTTCAACGAGATCATGGACGTCTACGCCTTCCGCATCGTGGTCGACAAGGTCGACACCTGCTACCGCGTACTCGGCGCCGTGCACAACCTGTACAAGCCGCTGCCGGGGCGCTTCAAGGATTACATCGCAATTCCCAAGGCCAACGGCTACCAGTCGCTGCACACCACCCTGTTCGGCATGCATGGCGTACCCATCGAGATCCAGATCCGTACACGCGAGATGGAAGAGCTGGCCAACAACGGTATCGCCGCCCATTGGCTGTACAAATCCAACGAGGAAGATCAGCCCAAGGGCAGCCACGCCCGGGCGCGGCAGTGGGTCAAGGGCGTGCTGG
>JBFHPI010000496.1:0-2231 GCA_041592855.1 Pseudomonas sp. | reverse complement strand
GCGTGGCAGGGCCATGTCCGGCGCGCCGATCATAAGCGGGATCATCCAGTTGGCCAGGCCGACAAAGGCCGGCATCACCGCACCGAAGACCATGATCAGGCCGTGCATGGTGGTCATCTGGTTGAAGAACTCCGGCTGCACGATCTGCAGGCCCGGCTGGAACAGCTCGGCGCGGATCACCATGGCCATGGACCCGCCGAGCAGGAACATGGCAAAGCTGAACCACAGGTACATGCTGCCGATATCTTTATGGTTGGTGGTCAGCACCCAGCGCATCAGCCCCTTGGCCGGGCCGTGGTGATGGTCATGCCCGGCATGACCGTGGTCGATCACTGCACTCATGTCCTTACTCCTGAGCCTGTTTGAAGGCAACGATGTCCTGCGGGGTGACCATGTCACCGACCTTGTTACCCCAGGCATTGCGTTCGTAGGTGATGATGGCGGCCAGGTCGACCTCCGACAGTTGCTTGCCGAAGGCCGCCATGGAGGTGCCCGGCTTGCCGTTGACCACGATGTCGATATGCGCTTCGGCCGGGCCGACGGCAATAGCCGAACCTTTCAGGCCCGGGAACATCGGCGGCAGGCCCTCGCCATTGACCTGGTGGCAGGCGGCGCAGGCGGTGGCATAGGCCTTCTCACCGCGCTCCATCAGCTCGTCCATGGTCCATTCCTTGCTGGTCAGCTCGCGCTCGGCAGCGGCAGCCAGCTTGCGCTCGGCCAGCCATTCGGCGTAGTCCTCCTTGGATTTGGCTTCCACCACCACGGGCATAAAGCCATGATCCTTGCCGCACAGCTCGGTGCACTGGCCACGGTAGATGCCGGGCTCCTCGATGCGGGTCCAGGATTCGTTGATAAAGCCGGGAATGGCATCCTTCTTTACCGCCAGGGCCGGCACCCACCAGGAGTGGATCACATCGGCGGCGGTGATCAGGAAGCGCACCTTGGTGCCCACCGGTACCACCAGCGGCTCGTCCACTTCCAGCAGGTAGTGCTCGCCCTTGGCCGCGCGGTTGTCGATCTGCGCCTTGGGTGTGGACATATTGCTGAAGAATTCGACGTCTTCGCCCAGGTACTTGTAGTGCCATTTCCACTGGTAGCCGGTGATCTGGATATCCAGTTCGGACTCGCTGGTGTCGTAGATCTCGATCAGCACCTTGGTTGCGGGAATGGCCATCAGAATCAGGATGGCCAGGGGCACCACGGTCCAGAGGATTTCCACCGTGGTGCTTTCATGGAAGTGGGCCGGTTTCTGGCCGGTGGAGCGGCGATGGATCAGCATCGACCAGAACATCACGCCAAATACGATCACGCCGATCACGACGCAGATCCAGAAGATGGTCATGTGCAGGTCGAAGACTGAGCGGCTGACTTCGGTGACGCCGGGCGCCATGTTGACGGTCCAGCTGGCATAAGCCGGGCTGAATGCCAACGACAGCAGAAGGCCCACCCAGGCTCGTGGATGTTGCGTCATTGCGGGTTCCCCTTAATTTTTCTTGTTATCCCGCCGGGAAGGCCCGTGGCTGCAACTGCACCGACTGCAAGGCTATAACGCTGGTGCGGCTGATCCGTGCCGAAGGGTCCCCGGTATTATCAGGTACTGCCTTTCGAGTTCGAGTATAGACAGGGCCTGGCAACTGGCAACGCGAAAAGCAAAATGACGTCAAGGCGTCGCCGCTGGTCGGAGAGTTAAGGCACGCCGGGGCCTGCAGCCGGGCACGTGGGCTGCGTTATAGCGCAGATGCATAACTATTAAATAATTATGACAATTAGGTCTTAGCAGAAAGCCATCGCCAGCTAAGGTTCTCGCCCATATCCTTTTCTCAGGAGTTGTCATGAATATTTCCGCCCTGCAGGAGCTGATCCTGCGCGCCCGCCAGCAGGAAGCCGGTAGCCAGCGTCTTGTCCGGCAGCTGCACGCCCAGCTGGATGGCCTGCACCCGGCCATTCGCCTACCCCAGGAGGATGCCATCGGTGTCCTTCGGCGGTTTGTTGAGGCTTATATCGAGCAGGTGCCTGCGCTTCTGGAAGCGGCCAATCAGGTGGCCCAAGAGGCCGGTATCGAAGCGCAGATCAAACCGGTGCTGAAGGTGGCCGAACAGTTCTTCCTGCAACCGCCGGCGCTGATGGCCGGACACGAAGGCCTTGAGGGGCTGCTGGACGAGGCTTATCTGGCCCATCGTCGGGTGGAAGAGGTCAACGACCGCTATATCCGCCACCTGGGCCAGCCATTG
>JBFHPI010000495.1:0-2257 GCA_041592855.1 Pseudomonas sp. | reverse complement strand
GGCCTCGGCGTGCAGTACCGCGACGAGCAGCCGCCGCTGGCTGGCGACTATATCAAGGCGGTGCGCGAGCGCATGGCCGGTCGCGACCTGGCCCTGGTGTTCGAGCCGGGCCGCTCAATTGTGGCCAACGCTGGCGTACTGCTGACCCGCGTGGAGTACCTCAAGCACACCGAGCACAAGGACTTCGCCATCGTCGATGCGGCGATGAACGACCTGATCCGCCCAGCCCTGTACCAGGCCTGGATGGACGTGCAGGCGGTGCAGCCGCGCGAGGCCGCAACGCGCTGCTATGACATCGTCGGGCCGATCTGCGAGACCGGCGACTTCCTCGCCAAGGACCGCGAGCTGGCCCTGGCCGAAGGCGACCTGCTGGCGGTGCGCTCGGCCGGTGCCTATGGCTTTGTCATGAGCTCCAACTACAACACCCGCGGCCGCGCCGCCGAGGTGCTGGTGGATGGTGAACAGGCCTTCGAAGTGCGTCGCCGCGAGACGCTCGACGAGCTCTTTGCGGGCGAAAGCCGTCTGCCGGAGTAACGCCGATGCTATTGCGCTTTACCAAGATGCACGGCCTGGGCAACGACTTTATGGTCCTCGACCTGGTCAGCCAGCACGCCCATATCCAGCCGAAGAACGCCAAGGCCTGGGGCGACCGCCACACCGGCGTGGGCTTCGATCAGTTGCTGATTGTCGAACCGCCGAGCAACCCGGACGTGGACTTTCGCTACCGCATCTTCAACGCCGACGGTTCGGAAGTGGAGCAGTGTGGCAACGGTGCGCGCTGCTTCGCCCGCTTCGTGCTGGACAAGCGCCTGACCGTGAAGAAGCAGATCCGCGTGGAAACCAAGGGCGGCATTATCGAACTGGACGTGCGCGCCGATGGCCAGGTGCGGGTCAATATGGGCCCGCCGCGCCTGGTGCCGGCGGATATCCCGTTCCAGGCCGAACAGCAGGCCCTGAGCTACCCGATCGAGGTGGACGGCCAGCAGGTTGAGCTGGCCGCCGTGTCCATGGGCAACCCCCATGGGGTGCTGCGCGTGGACAGCGTCGACAGCGCGCCGGTGCACAGCCTGGGGCCCAAGCTGGAGCACCATCCGCGCTTTCCGCAGCGAGCCAATATCGGCTTTTTGCAGGTGATCGACCGCAAGCAGGCCAAACTGCGGGTGTGGGAACGTGGCGCCGGGGAAACCCAGGCCTGCGGCACCGGCGCCTGCGCCGCCGCCGTAGCGGCGATCAGCCAGGGCTGGATGGATTCGCCACTGCAGATCGAACTGCCAGGCGGCCGGCTTTGCATCGAGTGGGCAGGCCCGGGCCAGCCCGTTATGATGACCGGACCCGCCGTACGGGTGTACGAAGGACAGGTTCGCCTATGACAGACCAGCAGGATTCACCCAAGCCCCTGGATTCGGAAACAGTCGCGGCCTACCTGCGCCTGCATCCAGAGTTCTTTATCGATCACGACGAGCTGATCCCCGAGCTGCGCATTCCGCACCAGCGCGGCGACACCGTATCGCTGGTCGAGCGCCAGGTGAAACTGCTGCGCGAACGCAACATCGAAATGCGCCATCGCCTGTCGCAGCTGATGGATGTGGCCCGCGACAACGACCGCCTGTTCGACAAGACCCGCCGCCTGGTGCTCGACCTGCTCGATGCCGCCAGTCTGGAGGAAGTGGTCAGCGCCGTGGAAGACAGCCTGCGCCGGGAGTTTCAGGTGCCCTTCGTCAGCCTGATCCTGTTCAGCGATGCCGCCCTGCCGGTGGGTCGCTCGGTCAGCAGCGCCGAGGCACACCAGGCCATAGGCGGTCTGCTGGCCGGCGGCAAGACCATCTGCGGCGTGCTGCGTGATCATGAGCTGAGCTTCCTGTTCGGCGAACAGGGCAGCCAGGTTGGCTCGGCCGCCGTGGTCAGTCTCAGTCATCAGGGCCTGCATGGCGTGCTGGCCATCGGCAGTCCCGACCCGCAGCATTACAAGAGCTCACTCGGCACCCTGTTCCTCGGCTATATCGCCGAAGTCCTGGCCCGCGTGGTGCCGGGCTTCGCCATGCCACTGCGCTCGGTACGATAGAGCAGCTGCAAGCTGCAAGAATCAGCAAGCCGTAGGATGGGTTGAGCAAAGCGATACCCATCATGGCTCGATAGATCGCCCGATGGGTTACGCGGCGCGCGAGTAGCGCGACGCTCCCTGCTCTTGAGGCTGGCGCCGCTAACCCATCCTACGAGGCATGCAGCTTGAAGCTTGAAGCCGAGTTATCCGCTTTTC
>JBFHPI010000494.1:0-2262 GCA_041592855.1 Pseudomonas sp. | reverse complement strand
GCCACGCGACGGTAATCGCGCTTGAAGAAGGCGATCAGGTTGCGCGCCAGATAGTCCTGATCTTCAGGCGTCAGGCTGCCGATAATGCCGCAGTCGATGGCAATGTACTGCGGGTTCCAGGGCGTACGGGTGCTGACGAAGATGTTGCCGGGGTGCATGTCGGCGTGAAAGAAACTGTCGCGGAACACCTGGGTAAAGAAGATCTCCACGCCGCGCTCGGCCAGCAGCTTCATATCGGTGCGCTGGTCGGCCAGGGTGGCCAGATCGGTGACCTGGATGCCGTAGATGCGCTCCATCACCAGCACCTTGGGTCGGCACAGGTCCCAGTACACCTGGGGTACATAGAGCAGCTCGGAACCTTCGAAGTTACGCCGTAGCTGGCTGGCGTTGGCCGCCTCGCGCAGCAGGTCGAGCTCATCGAAGATGGTCTTTTCGTAGTCGCTGACCACCTCCACCGGACGCAGGCGGCGGGCGTCCGGCGAGGCCTTCTCGGCCAGGCGGGCGAGCAGGAACAGCCAGGCCATGTCCTGTTCGATCACCGGGGCCAGGCCGGGGCGGATAACCTTGACCACCACCTCTTCGCCGCTTTTCAGCTGGGCCGCGTGGACCTGTGCCACCGAGGCAGAGGCCAGGGGCTGGGCGTCGAAACGGGCAAACACATCGCTGACCCGGGCGCCCAGCTGACGTTCGATCAGGGCCTGGGCCTTGACCGGATCAAAGGGCGGCACCTGATCCTGCAGTTTGGCCAGCTCGTCGGCGATATCCGGCGGCAGCAGGTCGCGGCGGGTGGAGAGCAGCTGGCCGAACTTGATAAAGATCGGCCCCAGTTCCTCCAGGGCCAGGCGCAGGCGCGCGCCACGGGAAAGATGCAGATTGCGCCGAGGCAACCAGCGCCAGGGCAACAGGGCACTCAGGAGACGCAGCCAGAAGGGCACTGGCAGGGCCAGGAGCAGGTCGTCCAGTTGGTAGCGGATAACCACGCGTTGAATACGGAACAGGCGGCGAACGGCGAGCAGCTTCATGACTGGGGCTTATGCGGTTGGATGAGGCGCTCGATGCGTGCTTCGAGACGGTCGAGGTCGAGCTTGAGGCGATCCAGTTCGGCGAAGCGGCTGTCGGCTTCGCGCTGGCCCACCAGGCTGCGGGATTCTTCGCTGAGGTAGTCGGCCAGATTGAGGCGCAGGCTGCCGAGCGCCTGGGCGCTCCAGTTCACCCGGCTGCGCAGATGGCCGCTAAGCAACTGGCTGCCTACCGGGCCGAGCCAGCGCGACAGTTCGTACTCCCAGTCCAGTTCCAGGTCCTGGAGGATGGCGGCCAACTCCATCAGGGCGGCGCTGTCGCCGTCCAGCTCCACTTCGGGGCTGTGCAGGATGCGGGTCTTGTCCGGGCTGCTGGCCAGGCGCAGCAGGCTGGCAGCGGGTGCGCGCAGGCGGCAGTCGGCTGCACCGGCCCATTGCGATGCCAGTTGCAGGCCGCTGTCATTGGGCAGGATAAACAGCTGTAGATTGGGCGCGCTGCATTCAACGGCAATCACCTTGCCGCTCAGGCGCGCCAGGCGCGGTAGAGCGGTGCTGTCCATGGCCAGCACGCGGTTGAGGCCGAGTTCGACCCCGGCATACAGCCCGGTTAGGAGCATAAGGGTCTGTTCCCGTTTCGGCGCGAGCCGCGTTGCTGCGCCAAATGCCACCAGGCAAGGCGCGAGGCGCAGGCAATGGTCGTTCCCTTGCCAAGCCTTGCAACGCAGCATGGTGACATTTGCCGCGCAACCCGAAGGGCCGGGCCGTTTTTTGCGCGGCGCTGCGTTATTCGTCGTTCATTTGGAATGACCAAACTTCTCTCCTCATGCCTTGCTCCGCGCAAAAAACGGCTCCGGCGCGGCCGCGAGCGAAACGGGAACAGACCCTACGGCTTGATGCCGCGGTGCAGGGCGACGATGCCGCCGGTCATATTGTGGTAGGTCACGCGTTCGAAACCGGCCTCGACCATCATCGCCTTGAGGGTTTCCTGATTGGGGTGCATGCGGATCGATTCGGCCAGGTAGCGGTAGCTGTCGGCATCATTGGTGATCAGCTTGCCGGCCAGGGGCATAAAGCGGAACGAGTAGGCGTCGTAGAACTTCGACAGCAGCTCGTTGGAGGGCTTGGAAAACTCCAGTACCAGCAGGCGTCCGCCAGGCTTTAACACGCGAAGCATGGAGCGCAGGGCGTCTTCCTTGTGGGTGACGTTGCGCAGGCCGAAAGCGATGGTGACCACATCGAAATG
>JBFHPI010000493.1:0-2273 GCA_041592855.1 Pseudomonas sp. | reverse complement strand
GGATCGGCAGCTCGTTCAGCGAGCTTTCGACGATGCCGGGCAGCAGGCCGGCGGCGGCCTGGCCGGGGATATGCTGGCTGAACTTCAGCTTGGCGCCGCTACGGTCGATATCGGCCAGGTCGACGCCGCATTTCTTGGCGAAACCCAAGGCCGCCTGAGTGGGGTTGCCGTCCTTGTCGAAGGCAGCCTGCACGGGCGGGCCATCGAGGTTCTGGGTGCGGTCCGGCTGCTGGCTGGCCAGCTGCTCGACCAGCACCGCCAAACGCCGGGGCGCGGCATAGTAGCGCGCGCCGCTGTAGCTCAGGCCGGCGCCTTTCAGGCCTTTTTCGATGCCGGCGAGGAAGGACTCGCCCAGGGTCTTCAGGGCCTTGGGAGGCAGCTCTTCGGTGCCCAGTTCTACCAGAAAATCATGGGCGCTCATCAGTTGGCCTCCTTCAGGTTGTCATCCGCCAGCAGGCCGGCATCGTTCAGCTTGACCAGTACCTCGTCACGCAGCTCGGCGGTGGCCATGGGGAAGCCCAGACGGGCGCGGGCCAACAGGTAGCTCTGGGCGATATTGCGAGCCAGGGTGCGCACGCGCAGGATGTATTGCTGGCGAGCGGTAACCGAGATGGCGCGGCGCGCATCCAGCAGGTTGAAGGTGTGCGAGGCCTTGATCACCATCTCATAGGCCGGCAGCGGCAGCTGGGCGTCCATCAGGCGGTTGGCTTCGCCTTCGTAGAAGTCGAACAGCTCGAACAGCTTGTCGACGTTGGCGTGTTCGAAGTTGTAGGTGGACTGCTCCACCTCGTTCTGGTGGAACACATCGCCGTAGGTCACGGTGCCGAAGGGGCCGTCGGTCCAGATCAGGTCGTAGACCGAATCCACGCCCTGCAGGTACATGGCCAGGCGTTCAAGACCGTAAGTGATCTCGCCGGTGACCGGGTAGCACTCCACCCCGCCGACCTGCTGGAAGTAGGTGAACTGGGTGACTTCCATGCCATTGAGCCAGACTTCCCAGCCCAGGCCCCAGGCGCCCAGGGTCGGCGATTCCCAGTTGTCCTCGACGAAGCGGATATCGTGCACGCTGGTGTCCACGCCGATCCGGCGCAGGGACTCCAGGTACAGGTCCTGGATATTTTCCGGGTTGGGTTTGAGCACCACCTGGAACTGGTAGTAGTGCTGCAGGCGGTTGGGGTTCTCGCCATAGCGGCCGTCGGCGGGACGGCGGGACGGCTGCACATAGGCGGCGTTCCAGGTCTCGGGGCCGATGGCGCGCAGGAAGGTGGCGGTGTGGAAGGTGCCCGCACCCATTTCCATATCGTAGGGCTGCAGCACTACGCAGCCCTGCTCGGCCCAGAACTGCTGCAGGGCGAGGATCAAGTCTTGGAAGGTGCGCACGGCAGGCGTAGTCTGGCTCACAAATTTCACCCGTACTTTGGCGGCGACAGAAAGTCCGCGAGTATACCGAAGCTTGGGGCCTGTTGCCGCTTCGTTCGACTTGCGAGAAACGCCCGGAGCCCAGGAAAACCCGCATGCCACGCTGCTTTTGGTGCACCGACGACCCGCTGTATATCGCTTACCACGACCACGAATGGGGTGTGCCGCTGCGCGACCCCCGGGCGTTGTTCGAACTGTTGTTGCTGGAGGGCTTCCAGGCCGGCCTGTCGTGGATCACCGTGCTGAAAAAGCGCGAACGCTACCGTGAGGTGCTGTTTGGATTCGATGCGCAGCGCCTGGCTGTGCTGACGGATGAGTACATCGAAGAAACCCTGATGCAGGATGCCGGCATTATCCGCAACCGCCTGAAGCTCAGGGCCGCGCGGCAGAATGCCCAGGCCTGGTTGCGCCTGGATGATCCGGTGGCGCTGCTCTGGTCCTTTGTCGGTGGCGTGGCGAAGATCAATCACTTCCATGATCGCAGCCAGATGCCGGCGGTGACTGCCGAGGCCGAGGCCATGAGCCGCGCGCTGAAGAAGGCCGGCTTTACCTTTGTCGGCCCGACCATCTGCTACGCCTTTATGCAGGCCGCCGGCATGGTCATGGACCACACCACCGATTGCGATCGCTACGCGGCCTTGAGCCAGGGCTGAACAGCCGCGCGCTCCGGCAATCCGCGCCAGGCCTGGTGCGCACAGCGCTCCCTACTTGCCTTTGCAAGGCCGCCTGGGGCCTGTGCGTCATGCAACACAGGATGGATGCAGCGCCTTACAATAGTCGCCTTTTAAACGGCTGGAGTTGCCTGTGGAAAAGCTCAAAGGGGCCCTGGTGGTGGGCTTTCTGCGTTTGTTTGC
>JBFHPI010000492.1:0-2291 GCA_041592855.1 Pseudomonas sp. | reverse complement strand
GGTGGTGCTGCTGATCGCTGCCTTTGTCCTCAAACTGGTGGAAATGCGCAGCCGACGTGATGCCCTGGTGCTGATCTTTCTCGGCTTTTTCGCCGTGGTAACCTCCTACCTGTTCAACGACAGCATGCTCGCGGCCCTGTTCAGCCTGCTGCCGGTCACGGCGTTGCTGGCGGCCCTGATTGGTCTGCAGCAGAGCGCCCTGGCGGCGCAGCCCACGGCCACCCTGCGCATGGCCGGCGGCCTGTTGCTGCAGGCCGTGCCGCTGATGTTGCTGCTGTTTGTATTCTTCCCGCGCCTGGGCCCGCTGTGGTCCCTGCCGCTGCCCAAAGAGCGCCCCAGCACGGGGCTGGCCGAAAGCATGACACCGGCGGATATCGCCGAACTGAGCCGTTCCCCGGCCCTGGCCTTTCGCGCCAGTTTCAATGAAGCCATGCCACCGCGTAGCGAGCTGTACTGGCGCGCCCTGACCCTGGAACACTTCGATGGTCGGCGCTGGTCGCAAGCCGGCGCCGCGCAGCTGGAACGCCAGCCCAGCTGGGAAAAGCGCGGCCCCAGCCTGAGTTACAGCATCATCATGCAGCCCAGCTCGCAGCGCTGGCTGTTCGCTCTGGACGTGGCCGAGACCGGGCTGGAAGGGACCCGGCAAATGAGCGATTTTCGCCTGCAGCGCCGCCAGCCGGTGGAGCGGGTGCTGCTATACGAAGCAGTCTCCTGGCCCGAGGCGCTGCGCCAGACGCAACTGGATGCCGCCAGCCTGCGGCGTAACCTGCAGCTGCCCGCCGAGGGTGAGCCACGCAGTCGTGCCTGGGGCGCCGAGCTGGCGCGCCAGTATCCCGAGGCCGAGCAGCTGGTGGCGGCGCTGCTGACGCATTTCAACCGCGAGCCCTATGCCTATACCCTGCGCCCGCCGGCGTTGGGGCAGAACAATATCGATGATTTCCTGTTCGAGACCCGCAGCGGGTTTTGCGCTCACTATGCCGGGGCCATGGTCTTCATCCTGCGCGCCGCGGGCATTCCGGCGCGGGTGGTGGCTGGCTACCAGGGCGGCGAGTTCAATCCGGCGGGCAACTATGTACAGGTGCGGCAGTTCGATGCCCATGCCTGGGTCGAATACTGGCAACCGGGACGCGGCTGGCGCAGTGTCGACCCCACCTTCCAGATTGCCCCGGAGCGCATCGAACTGGGGCTGGAGGAGGCCCTGGCTGAGGAGCAGAGCTTTCTCGAAGATTCACCACTGTCGCCTTTGCGCTATCGCCAGTTGGGTTGGTTGAATCAGCTGCGTCTGAGCTGGGACAACCTCAACTATGGCTGGCAGCGTTGGGTGCTGGGCTATCAGAGTGCCCAGCAGCTCAAGGTATTGCAGCGCCTGCTGGGGCGCATCGACAGCCGCTCGCTGATTGTCGCCCTGGTCGGTGGTGGCGGTCTGCTGCTGGGCCTGCTGGCGTTGTGGCTGTTCAAACCCTGGCGTCGTGAAACGGACAGGCAGCAGCGTGTATTCCGCACCTTTGAGCAGCTGTTGTCGCGCCACGGTCTACGCCGTCAGCCAGGGGAGGGCGCGCGTGATTTTGCCCAGCGTGCCGCCCAGGCTCTGCCACAGCAGGCCGCTATGATCCTGGCCTTTGCCCGGGCTTTCGAGGCGCAGCGCTATGCCGGTGAAGCGGGCTCGCCGCGGCTGCTGCGTCAACAACTCAGGGCTCTGCGCCGGGCCTTGCCTTGGCGCCTGACTCGGGTTGAGCCCGAACATTGATTCTTGTGGGAGAGGCGTTATGTCCAGCCTTGCTGATCAGCTGTTGAGCCAGGTGTTGCGCCTGCAGGTGCGCCTGCTGGCCTGCCGCGAACGCCTGGCCGTGCACACTGACCCGGAGGCGTTGCATGACCTGCGTATCGCCTTGCGCCAGCTGCGCAGCCTCTTGCGCCCGTTGGCGGATCTGCCCTGTTGCGCTGTGTTGCAGCAGCGTGCCGCCGCCCTGGGCCGGTTAAGTGGCCCCCTGCGTGATCTTGAGGTATTGGCCGGTGAGCTGCAGCGCCAGGATTTGCCAGCGGCCGCTGCGGCCCGGGCCGCGCAGCTGGCGCCCGGTTACGCTCAGTTGCTGGCCAGCCCGGCACTGGATGAACTGCTGCAGGCCCTGGATAACTGGCCGGAGCAGTGGCGCCTCAGGCCAATTACGCGGCCTCGACAAAGCCATCCGCCGCCGTTTGCGCAAGGATCGTCAGCGTCTGTTGCAGGCGCTAGAGGACCCGGCCCACGACCGCCATCGCCAGCGACTGCTTATCAAGCGTTTGCGCTACGG
>JBFHPI010000491.1:0-2294 GCA_041592855.1 Pseudomonas sp. | reverse complement strand
TGTCTTCCACCTCGCGAAAGCTGTCCAACACGGTCTGGCGATACTCGGCCACGGTCTGGTCGTAGGCCGCTTCGCTGCGCTGCAGTTCGGCGCGACGGGCGCCGCCATCGAACAGGGTCAGCGCCAGCTGCGGGCCCAGGGACCAGAAGCGATTGGGCAGGCTGATCCAGTCGGCAAAACTGCTGCTGCGGTAGCCGCCACTGGCGGCCAGGTTCAGGTCCGGGTACCAGGCGGCCTCAGCCACGCCGATACGGGCGTTGGCCGCCATCACCCGGCGCTCGGCGGCCGCCACATCCGGGCGGCGTTCCAGCAGTTGCGACGGCAGCGCCACCGGGATATCAGGCAGGCTCGGCAGTTGCTCGCTAACGGCAATCGCCAGCTCGCTGGGCGGCACCCCGACCAGCACGGCGATGGCATGCTCCAGCTGGGCGCGGCGCCATTGCAGGTCGATGGCCTGGGCCTCGGTGCTGCGCAACTGGGTCAGGGCCTGGGTCATATCGGATTTTGGCACGATGCCGGCGTTGTACTGGTTTTCGGTCAGTTGCAGGGAGCGGGCATAGGCCGCCACCGTGGCGTCGAGCAAGCGCTGCTGCTCGTCCAGCACCCGCAGTTGCAGGTAGTTCTGCACCAGCTCGCTCTGCAGGCTGAGCTTTAGGCTGGCCAGTTCGGCGGCGCTGGCCTGGTAATCGGCCTGGCTGGCCTCCAGGTTGCGCCGCAGCTTGCCCCAGATATCCAGCTCCCAGGCCGCATTCAGGCTGAAATCGTAAGTGCTGCTGACGCCCCCCGCGCTGCTTGTGTTGTTGATACTGCCGGCGCCCTGCCCGCTGCGGCTGGCTCCGGCGCCACTCGACAGGCTGGGGTAGAAGCCTGCCCGTGCCCCGCGCACCAAAGCCCGGGCCTGACGGTACTGGGCCTCGCTGGCGGCCAGGTTCTGATTGGAGATATTCAGCCGCTCGACCAGGGCATTGAGTTCGCTATCGCCGTACAGCTGCCACCAGCTGCCGCGCGCCAGGGCATCATTGGGCTGGGCCTGGGTCCAGCCTTCAATCTGCTTGAACTGCGCCGGGGTGCTGAGCTCGGGGCGCTGATAATCCGGGCCGATGGTGCAGGCGCTCAAGGCCAGGCTCAAAGCCAGTACGGTGGGTAAAGGATACACGGCTCGGGCTTTCATAAGGTTATGTACCAATCAGGTGATGCATAAGGCGCTGGAGCAATTAGGTAGGGTGCGCCGTGCGCACCAGCGCCTGTCATAAACCCTTGGTGCGCAAGGTGCACCCTACCAAGTACAACGGCCGCCGCCACACGGATACGGCTAGAACCCTTCATAGCGGTGTATCCAAAGCAGCATCGGTGCGTACGCCGCGCCAGCGGTTGACCCGGTGGCGCAGGCGGTCGAAGTACAGGTAGATCACCGGGGTGGTGTAGAGGGTCAGCAGCTGGCTCAGGACCAGGCCGCCGACAATGGTGATACCCAGGGGCTGGCGCATTTCCGCGCCTTCGGCGCTGCTCAGCATCAGCGGCAAGGCGCCGAGAATGGCGGCCAGGGTGGTCATCATGATCGGCCGAAAGCGCAGCAAACAGGCCTGACGAATCGACTCTTCGGGGCTTAGCTGCTGCTGGCGTTCCAGCTGCAGGGCCAGGTCGATCATCAGGATGGCGTTTTTCTTGACGATACCGATCAGCAGAAACAGCCCGAGCAGGGAGATCAGGCTGAACTCGATGCTCATCAGCTGCAGGGCCAGCAAGGCGCCGACCCCGGCCGAAGGCAAGGTGGAGAGAATGGTCAGCGGGTGGATATAGCTCTCGTACAGTACGCCAAGGACGATATAGACCACCACCAGGGCCAGCAGGATCATCCACGGCTGGTTCTGCTGGGTTTGCTGGAAGGCCGCGCCGGTGCCGCCGAGCACGCCCTGCACTTGCGTGGGCAGGTTCAGGCGCGTCACGGCGCGGTCGATGGCCGCACTGGCCTGATCCAGGCTGACGCCTTCGGCCAGGCCGAAGCTGATGTTTTCCGCAGCGAACTGGCCCTGGTGGTGCACCCGGTCCTCTTCCAGGCTGGGTTGCCAGCGGGCAAAGCTGGACAACGCCACGCGCTGGCCTTCGGCGCTGATCAGCTGGATCTGGTCGAGGGTTTCCGGGAACTGGGCGTACTGTGGGTTGATCTCCATCACCACGCTGTACTGGTTGAGTGGCTGGTAGATGGTCGACACCTGACGCTGGCTAAAGGCGTTGTTGAGCACCGCGGTGATCATGGCCATGTCCACGCCCAGGCGCTTGGCCTCATCCCGGTC